>JAPOYW010000675.1 GCA_026706425.1 Gammaproteobacteria bacterium | reverse complement strand
GTGGATTCGTCTGCTGTCATGCCGTAGTAGACCGTATCCAGGCCGTGGCGCTCGCGCCGTTTCTCGAAAAACAAACCGAGCCGCTGCAATACGCGAACCGAGCGCTGATTCGGCGTGTCCGTGGTCGCAACGACGCGGCGGAGGCCGCATTGCTCGAACCCGTAGCGCAGCACCTCCCGACTCGCCTCGGTGGCATAGCCCCGGCCCCAATGGGAGGGCTCCACGGCGAAGAGCATCTCGACGACGCCAGCCTCGTCAAACGGCCGGAAGCCCGAGAATCCCATGATCGCCCCCGGCGATTGCCGGCGACGCAGCGAGAAGAATCCATAGCCGACATCCGCGAACCCCCGAACACTGTTCTCGACGGTCTCCACCACCCGCTCCCTCGCCGGAACCTCGCCATCAAACAGGTATCGACGAACTTCCCGGTCCGCCCAAAGCGTGTGCAGAGCGTCCACGTCGTCCGAGGCGAAGGGACGCAACAGCAAGCGTTCCGTAGACAGTTCGGTCATGGTTGCCAACGGTACGTTGTCCGAGGAAGTTTGTCACACTTCCCGGCGGGCACCGGTGCCGTTTGACGACGACCCTATTCGATCAGGCCTTCCTCACGCATCTGCCTGGTCACCTTCTCGCGGACCTCGGGCATCACCCTCGCCGCCCACCGCTGCCCGATCTGCATGCTGTCCTGCATCACGCGCGGCATGACCTCGATCGACTTCCTGCCGAGCGGCGTCTCGTAGAAGGCGATCATCTCCCGAATCTCCTTGTGCGAGAAGTGTTTCTCGTAGACAGGTACGAGTTCCTTCATCAGCCCCTTGTCGGCGAGGACCTCCCGAACAGTCGCCGCCGCGATTTCCCGACAGCGCGCGACCACTTCCGGCGTGTCCGCGCCGCTCAACTGCACGATCTGCTGGGCCATCAGGTCGCCCATCTGCGCCCCCATGTCCGCAGCCTTCGTCACCTTCATCAGCCGCTCGATGTCGGCGCGCTTTTCGCGAACCGGCGCAGTCTGCTCCTCGGGCGCGACTTGCCCCTCGGCACCGGATTGCTCCTCGGCGATAGCGTTGCCGCTTCCGATTGTCCCGGCAATCACCAGGCACGCCAAGCAGGTGCCCCCCCACCATCGACCTCCATGTACGTTCATCACATGCCCCAGCCTTGAACTGCGATCCAACATACCACCCGCAACGCACCTGCCGCCACGGGCGAGTTGCTCCGCCATCTACCGATGTCGCACACGCCGAAGCCAGATAGCAACTCCCACGACGGCCCAGCCGGCGACGATCACCCATTCGTGGGGCCACGCCAAGGCGGACGGACTGCCGGGCAGGTACAGGCAAAGCAACGCGACGCCGAGCACGATGGCCGTCCAGCCGACCGACCGGGGTGCGCGAATCTTGAACGGACGGGGCAAGTCCGGTTGGCGCTCCCGCAAGACGAGGAACGCGATGGGCACGAACACGTAGGCGACCACGACAGCGAGACTGCCGGTATTGATCAACCACACGAGGATCGTGCGCCCGAAGAACGGCGAGATGCACGACAACACGCCTAGCACCACGACGGCCAGATGCGGAGTCCGGTAGCGCGGATGGAGCTTCGCGAAGGCCGCCGGCAACGCACCGGACTCGGCGAGCGCGAACATGACGCGGCTACCGCCGATGATGAAGGCGTTCCAACTGGTCAGAATCCCGCCGATGCCGCCGATGATGAGCGCACTCCCGGCACATTCGTTGTGCCAAAGCGCAGCGGCCGCGTCCGCGGTGGCCATCCTGGCGTCGCCCAGGGACGCATTGGGAATGGCGCTCGCCACGGCGAACGACACGCCCGCGTACCAGAGCACGGCGAGCACCAACGAAAAGGCCAGCAAGACGCCGATGCGCTTGGCTGGAAGATCGATCTCTTCCGCGGATTGGGGCAGCACGTCGAACCCGACCAGCATGGCGGGGACCATGATGACGACGCTCAGTATCCCCACGGCCGGCATTGCCACAAAGGGGCGAGCGGTCTCCATCGAACCGTTGGCGAATGCGCCGACGAACAGCACGACGCCTGCCGCGACGATGGCCACGGTGACAACCATCTGCACGCGACCCGCGGTGCGGATGCCGAGATAGTTCACCATCGTCATGGCGCCCGCGCCGAGGACGCCGACCAGAACGAAACCGATGTCCACCGGCGCACCGACGACGGTCCACAAGGTTCCCAGGCGAATGCCGGGAACCAGGTATTCCACGGCGGTCGGTAGCGCGACGGATTCGAAGATGCAGACGGTGGCATAGGCCATCAAGAGCGCCCAGGTGCATACGAAGGACCAGTTCGCGCCGAGTGCCGCATGGGTATAGACGTGTTCGCCGCCCGCCTTGGGCATCGCGGAGGCCAACTCGGCGTAGGTCAGGCCGATGAATCCGATCACCAGGCCACCCCCGAGGAAAGCGAGGAGCGTTCCGACGCTCCCCGCATTCGCGACCCAGTGGCCGGTCATCAAGACCCAGCTCCAGCCGATCATCGCGCCGAAAGACAGCGCGAGCACCGCACGCGCCCTGAGTACGCGCGCGAATCGGTCGCCGGAGTCAGCCACGGGCTACGGGGCCGAGAGACCCGGAGAAGCTGTTGACGTGACCGGAGAAGACGCGACGATCAACCAGCGGCCACCGAGGTCCTCATCTCCTCGAAGCCGGTTCGCGCCACGTCGTCCGGGATCAGCGGGTAGCGAATGCCGGCCCATTTCTGGGTCACGCGGATCACCTGGCAGGCGTAGCCGAACTCGTTGTCGTAGTAGGCGTAGAGGATGATGCGGTTGCCCGCAACGATGGTGGCGCCGCCATCGAGGCTGCAGGCATGGCGATTGCCGATGTAGTCGCTGGAGACGCGTTCCTTCGACGATGTGTAGTCGATCTGACGCTGCAGCGAAGAGTTCAGGGCAACGTCGCGAAGATAGCCATTGACCTCCTCGAGGGTGGTTCCCCGGCGCACCGTCAGGCCGAATATCGCCAGCGACACGTTCGGCGTCGGCACGCGGATCGCGTTGGCCGTGAGTTTGCCGTCGAGTTCCGGCAGCAGCTTCGCAACCGCCTTCGACGCACCGGTCTCCGTGATCACCATGTTGAGCGTTGCCGCGCGACCGCGACGGTCGCTCTTGTGGTAGTTGTCGTGGAGATTCTGGTCCGGCGTGTAGGCGTGCACGGTCTCGATGTGGCCGTGGACGATGCCCCATTTGTCGTTGACCGCCTTCAGCACCGGGATGATCGCGTTGGTCGTGCACGACCCGCAGGACAGGACCTGGTCGTCGTCCACCAACTGGTGCGAGTTCACGCCCGAGACGATGTTCTTGATGCGGCCCTTTCCCGGAGCCGTCAAAAGCACGCGGGCAATGCCCTTCGACCTCAGGTGCTCCGCTAGGCCATCCTCGTCGCGCCATACCCCCGAGTTGTCGATCAGGATCGCGTTGTCGATGCCGTAGCGCGTGTAGTCGATATTGGAGCGGTCCTCTTCGTAGATCATGCGCACGACATTGCCGTTCACGATCAGGCACTGGTTGTCCTCGTCCACGCGGATCGTGCCGTTGAACGCACCGTGCACCGAATCACGTCGCAGGAGCGCCGCACGCTTGCCGATGTCGTCGGCCTTGCCGGGTCGCAGCACCACCGCGCGCAGCACCAACTGATCGCCGCCGCCGGTCTTTTCGATCAGCAGCCTGGCCAACAGCCGCCCGATACGACCGAATCCGAACAGCACGACATCCTGCGGCTTGGCCAGCGGTTTCACGTGGCGGCCAATGACGTGGGCACTGGCTTCGCGGACGAACTCCAACGGCGAAATGTCGTCGCCCTGCTGCTGACGTTCCATCAGGCGCACCGCCAGCTTGCCTACATCCGCGTGGGACGGGCCTAGATCAAGCTTCGACAGCGCTTCCACGATCGGGTAGCTCTCGAACTCGGACAGTTCGTTCTCGGCCACCTGGCGCACGAATCGGTGCGTTTTCATGATGTCGGTCACGCTCCGGTTGTGCAGCGCCCGACCGTAGCAGTAGACGACGACGTTCTTGCGGTATAGCCGGCCGATGAGGGGAATCATCGCTTCGGCCAACGCCTCACGCTGCTTCCAGTCCGGGAAGTAGTCTTCAAGGTTGGGTAGTGCCACGGCGGATCCTTCGCGTGGGGGGGTTGGCGCGTATTATCGGCATGGGAGAGCCGATGTAAACGAAAACTTGGCCCCCGGCGACCGTTCGCGTTTCACGTAGCGGATTCGTCGACCGTGGAGGCAGGCTCGACGCGTTGACCCTCCATCGCAACCGGCAGTTCCGACAGGCAGATGGACTCGCCGTCCCGGACGCCGCCACTTAGGTAGATCGTGTCCCCGGTACGTCGCAGTACATCCACCGGCCGAAACTCCAGGCGGTTGTCGGGAGTCACCACGCCTACGCGACCACTGTCCATCATGGCCGATCGGGGCACTACGACGACGCCTTCGAATTCGGAGCCGACGATCTCCGCTTCCACGAACAGACCCACCGTCAATGGAGGCGCATCGCCGGGTTGATCGTAGGGGGCTTCGACCTGGGCGATCAGGTTGACCATCCGGGTCTGGGGATCAAGCTCGCCTTCGGTGCGAACGATCTTCGCGTGCCAGGTCCGGTCCCTGCCCGCAAACGGTGCGCGCAGAACCACGGGGGTCGCATCCGTGTCCTCCACCGCCCGCGACATGGAGAGCGGCAGAAACGCCAGGTCTTCGTCCCGCACCGGGAGGCGCACCTCGGCGAAGTCGATGGAATACAGCGCGGCAACGGCCTCGCCGCGATTGACGAACTGGCCCGGGTCGACGCGCTCGCTGCGGACCCTGCCGTCATAGGGCGCAACCAGGCGGGTCCGTTCCAGGTCGCGTTCGGCGCGTGACACCAGGGCGACCGCCGCCCGAAGCGATGCGCGGGCGAGGGCTAGACGGTTCAGCGCGTCGTCGTGCTGCGATTGGCTGATGGAATCGCTCTCGGTTAACTCCCGGCGCCGTTCGTAGGCCTTCTCGGCGTTGTCGAGTTCGCTCTGCGCAGATGCCAGATTCGCACGTGCCCGTTCGAGCGCGACGTCGTAGTCGAGACGCTCGATCTCCAGAAGCACGTCGCCCTTCCTGAAGAACCCGCCCGATACCATCGCCGGCGCAACGGAAACGACGCTTCCCGACACTTCCGCGACCAGATTGCTCTCGGTCTTGGGTGCCACCACACCGTGGGCGGTAACCGACATGCGGACGGTCTCGGACCGAGCCCGTAGGGTCTCGACGATGGGGACCCGGTCGGCGGCCGGCTGCACCTCCACCTCCGGGCCCGTGGCCACGATGGCAACCGCGAGGACCACGCCGGTCGCCACAACGACGACGGGGCCGAAATACCGCTTCAGCATCGCTGCTAGCCGCCGCGTTCGAACGAACGATTCCCGAGGGGCGCCAAGATCACTCCGCAATACCGGCCATACGTCCCACCCCCCACGGGCGCCATGCCCTTGGCGACCATATCGCCAATGCGAATAATGGACAACCACGATGCGGTACCGAACAGGTCCCGAACCCGGTGGTCGAACATACCTGTAGACGCATGACATCCCCTCCAATTCCCAAGGACGGCAACTCGATCGACCTAGATTGGGTACGGCGCACGTTTGCCGCCGGCGGACGTCTCTCGCCTCCTCGCGGCGTGCGGGTCGAAGAGGTGGGTGTGGGCTCGGGTGTGATGGGCCAAGTCATGCGCTGCCACCTCGACTACGCCGACGACGCTGCGCCGGCGAGCATCATCGTGAAGTCGTTCAAGCACTTCGGCGACGCCTTTTCGAGCACCACGCGCCAACTCGCAGAGGCGTTCGGGCTTGGCATCGTCGATCACATGGCCGCCCTAGGTGCCGGCCCGCGAACATTCACCCACGGCGACTATCGGCTGGACAACCTGTTCTTCGGCGACGACGGCGACGACGGAGTGACCATCATCGACTGGCAGGTGAGCGGTCTGAGCTGCGGGCTCTACGACGTCGGCTATTTCCTCGCCGGCAACCTGACCACCTCGGTTCGACGCCAGATCGAGCGCGAAACCGTCGAGGAATACCACGATATCGTCCGTCGCTCGGGCGTAACGGATTTCACGTTCGACGAGTGCTGGCGCCTGTACCGGCAGAACACGCTTGCGGCTCTGCTGACGTCGGTGATCGTTTGTGGCGGCCTGGATCTCGACGATGGTCGCGCCCGGCATCTGGCCGAGCTCGGGGTCAGGCGAAGCCTCGCTGCGATCGAGGACCTGGACGTAGCGGAGTTCATTCCCGCCCATGGACGACCTTGGGGAGATCGCCGCCTAATCGCCAACGCGTGTCGGATTGCCTACCGCGCGTACAGGTCGTACAAAGGCGTTTGAACGCGGCGGTTCCCCGCCTGAGTTGACACAGGGCAGCGCTTTGCCTTCAAACCTTGCGACAAATCCGTTTCGGATCCTGGGGGCCCTTGCCGATGACCGCAACCCGGCCTTGATCCACGAGCCTGATGGAGCTTTCTGAACTCGGCGAAGGACTCGGAAGCGGCTCGGAAGTCCAGCGTTTCCGAGTCGACGTCAGGAAGGGGTCTTTCGCCGAAGGACTCGCCGCGGACGAATCTCCTCATCTCGCAAGTCGACTTCCATCCGGAAGCCACCTGATGCGGCGACGTCGGGATCAAGCGTCAGCGTAGTCCTCATGCATCAACACATAACAATCTTGATGTGTTGACGATAGGCGTTGTCGGCCAACTCAGCGCAGCTGCGCGTTGACACCCTCCAACGCCTCGGCACCCGGGCACAGGACCGAGTCGTCCAAGGCATTCAACGGTACCGCCGGCGTGCCGAGCACATCGTGGCAATCCGCCGCGTCGGCGTCCACGTACAGCAATCCCGTGACCACTTCGCCGGCTTGGGCCGACCGTTGAACCTGGGTCAGCGCCTGGACCCGATCCTGGGGATCGTAGTCCTCGTCGAGTTTGCGCAGGCGCAGCGTCGAACCGTCGGGCATGGCGACGTCTTCGAGCGCCCCGGACTCGTAGTCGACGGTGATTTCCTCGCCGGCGGCGATGTAGTCGGCGCTGACCAGCCGCTCCGAGTGGCCGCGCACGTAGTCGTAGCTCTTGGTCGAGCCGTTGTGGTTGTTGAACGCGACGCAGGGCGAAATCACGTCGATGAACGCGAAGCCCTTGTGCATCAAGCCTGCCTGGATGAGCGGCACGAGCTGGCGCTTGTCGCCCGAAAAACTGCGCGCGACGAAACTCGCCCCGATCTGCAGCGCCATGGACACGAGATCGATGGGCTCGTAGAGGTTCGGTACGCCACGCTTGCTGGTCGAACCCTTGTCGTTCGTGGCGGAGAACTGGCCCTTGGTGAGGCCGTAGGTGCCGTTGTTGTCGACGATGTAGAGCATGTTGATGCGCCGGCGCACGATGTGGGCGAACTGGCCGATGCCGATTGAGGCGCTGTCGCCGTCGCCGGAGACGCCGATGCAATAGAGTTCGCGGTTGGCGAGGTTGGCGCCGGTGGCCACCGACGGCATCCGCCCATGCACGGAATTGAAGCCGTGCGAGTGGCTCAGGAAGTAGCTCGGCGTCTTCGACGAGCAGCCGATGCCCGACACCTTGGCGAACTTGTGCGGCGGCAGCGACAGTTCGGCGCACGCCTGGACGATGGCGGCGGACACCGAGTCGTGACCGCAACCCGCGCACAGGGTGGACACGGAACCCTCGTAGTCGCGCCGGGTGAGTCCCAAGTCGTTGACCGGGAGCAGCGGATGCCGAACCCGGGGTTTGGCGACAAAGGTCATCGACTGTACTCCCTGTCCTCGCGCGGCGCGGCTCCCCGCCCTCCGCCGCCGCCAACGGCGCGAAGCCGCGGCACGTTGTATTCGATGAGCTTTTCGCTGACCTGCTCGTAGATCGTATCCGCCGAAATCGAAAAGCCCCCGTAGTAGAGGACCGAATCGATCCGCGCCGGGTCGATGCCGAGATCGTTCACGAGCAGGGTCTTCATCTGCGCGTCCCGGTTCTGCTCGGCGAGGACCACGATGTCGTGCCGGTCGACGAAGTTGCGCACTTCGTCCGTGCACGGGAAACCGC
>JAPOYW010000323.1 GCA_026706425.1 Gammaproteobacteria bacterium | reverse complement strand
GTACACAGGAACGAGCCGGTCAGGTTGATATCCACGACGCGCTGCCACTGGTCCAGGGCGAGGTCTTCCAAGGGCACGCCTGGCGCACCCGTGCCGGCGTTGTTGAACAGCAGGTCCAGGCGAGAATAGGTCTCCTTCGTCTTGGCAAACAACGCCGCCACGGAGTCCGGATCGCTGACGTCCGTGCGAACTGCCAAGGCCCGATCCCCCGCACCGGACTCTTCGGCCACTTCCTCGAGGAGTTCAAGGCGACGACCCGCCAATGCGACCGAATAGCCCTCCTCGAGTAGAGCGAGGGTGGTGTGTTTCCCGATGCCGGTTCCGGCACCCGTGACGATTGCTACCTTGCCCATGTCGCCCCCTATACCGCCATTGCCGTCGAAAACCCGGGAATACCGGCCCATCGGCCCGTATTCGTCTCGTGCATCACCGCGATGGTCTTGATGACCTCCGGATTGGCGAGCCCGTGGGGCTTCTGACCCGACAGCACGCGAATGATGTTCTCCGCTTGGCGGATCGGGCACTCCTCGAGGAACACCGGCGAGAAGCCCGCGATGTGCGGGGTCACGATGCAATTCGGAAGCTTCAACAGCGGGTCGTGGGACTCCACCGGTTCGATCTCGGTCACATCCAGGGCCGCGGCTTCCAACTGCCCGGCTTCGAGCGCTGCAGCCAGCGCGGTCCCGTCGATAATCGGTCCGCGGGCCGTGTTCACGAGGATCGCCGAGGGTTTCAGCTTGCCCAGGGTGTTGGAGTTGAACAGGTGCCGGGTCTCGGCGGTCGCCGAGCAGTGGATGGTGAGGTAGTCGCAACGCTCGAGAATCTCGTCGAAGTCGACCATCCGAACGCCGTATAGATCGCCCGCGGTCTGTTCCACGTAGGGGTCGTAGGCGATGATCTCAGCAGGCCCGAAACCGCGGATGCGGGTCGCGAAGGCGCGTCCGATGTTGCCGAAGCCGACGATGCCGACGACGTGGCCCGCGATGCGGCGGACCGAGTTCACGTAGTTGCCCGTCGTGCGCGGGTTCTCCCGCCATTGACCCTGCCGCGTCGAGGCGATCGCGTCGTGCAGGCAGCGGGTGATCGACAGCAGCATGGCGACCGCGTGGTCGGCCACCTCCGTGGTGTTGACGCCCGGCACGTTGCAGGCGAGTACGCCGAGTTCGGTGGCGGCGTCGAGATCGATGGAGTCCACCCCGACACCGAGACGGCTTACGACCTTGAGCTTCGGGCAGGCCTCCATCACCTCCCGCGTCGTCAGCGGCATGACGCCGACCTGGGCGCCGTCGGCATCCTTCATCAGTTCGATGAAGTCCTCGGTGCTGCGGACTCGGCCCTCGACCACCTCGAAGCCGGCGGCTTCGAACAGGTCAGCACGATTGAAGGGGCTAGTGGGAAGTGCGACTTTCATTTTCTCTGATTTCCTCCCGACGGCGATCAGTCGCCCTTGTCCGTTCCGGTCTTCACGTGCGCCGCAAGCGCGGTCTTGGCTGGGGCCGCAGCAGCCGCCATGGCCTCGCGGGCGCGTTCGTTCTCCTGGATCTTGCTCATGATGGCCATGCCGGCGCGTTGCCAGGTCTCCCGGTTCTCGATCACGAACCGGTTCGACTCCCGGTAGCTCGCGAGCATGCCGTTGACCTCCGGAACGACATACCGGGCAAGGAGGTCCCAGCTATTCCGCGTGTCCGCGCGGTTCGCCCAGTCGTGGACGAATCCGATGACCACGCCGAAGCCGCCGGTGACCTCGATCATCTTCTCGATGCGTTCGATGAGGTCGTCGGGGGTGCCGATCACGGCGACGCTGCCCTCGCTGAACGCGGTCCCGTCCACCGCTTCGTCCGGCGTCTTGAAGATCGTTCCCTCCCCCGCTGCTAGCGTGCCGACGGTGTACTCGTTGTTGTGGCGGAAGAGCCCTTCCTTGGCTTCCTCGCGGGCCTTGTCCCGGGTCTCGGCGATGTGCCAGCTCATCGGATGGTGCGGCGCGAGAAAAGCCCCGAATGTCATGTCACGCATTGGATGAGTTCCCGTCAGGACGGACGCTGGCGTTCGCCCGTTGTTTCGCCTAGAGCAGCTCTTCGGCCATGAACCGGAGCGTTTCCGGACTTCCGGTGCCGACGTTGATCATGGTCACCGGGCTTTCCTTCCAGGCTTGGAGCCGTTCGCGGATGCGCTCCTTCGGGCCGACAAGCGAGATCTCGTCGCACAGTTCCGACGGCACCGCCGCCATGGCCTCGTCGCGTCGCCCCGCCATGAACAGTTCCTGGACCCGGTCCGCTTCCCCGCCGAAGCCCATGCGGGTGATGTGGTCCTTGTGCACGTTGAAGCTCTTCGCGCCCATGCCGCCGACGTAGAAGCCGACGTTCTGCTTGATCTGGCCGAGTGCGCGATCGACGTCGTCGTCGATGATGACCGGCACCGCCGCGGCGATCTCGAAGTCGCTGTTCTTGATCCGCATGGCATCCGCGTACATGTCCATCATCCGGTAGGGAGACAGGAACATCGGGATCCAGCCATCGCACAGTTCCGCGCCCAAGGCGACGTTCTTCGGCCCTTCCGCGCCGAGGTAGACGGGTATGCGCTCGCGCACCGGATGCAGGATCAGCTTCAGCGGCTTGCCGAGCCCCGTGCCACCCGGCATGGGCAGTTTGTAGTGATTTCCGTCGAACGACACCGGCCCTTCGCGGGAGACGATCTGGCGAAAGATCGCAATCCACTCGCGCGTCCGCGCCAGGGGCTTCGGATAGGGCTGACCGTACCAGCCCTCGACCACCTGCGGCCCGGACACCCCGATACCGAGGATCAGCCGGCCGTTCGAGAGATAGTCCAGCGATACGGCGTGCATCGCGGCGCTGGCCGGCGTCCGCGCCGAGATCTGCATGATGGAACTACCGACGTTGATACGCTCGGTGTGGGCCGCGATCCAGGTGAGCGGAGTAAAGCAGTCGGCGCCGTAGATCTCCGGTGCCCAGATGGTGTCGTAGCCCAGTGATTCGGCTTCCTGCGCCATCTGTACGAGCCGAGCGCCTCCCGGCGGTCCGAACGGCCCGATCCCCATACCCAGCTTCATGCCTGTCCCCCGAGCAAAACGGCAAGCTTACACGTTCCACCCGGGCGGAGTTCTCCAAGCCGTCGCGTCTCGTCGCGTCTCGCATCGCGAGGCGCACTAGCGTATGTTCTCCGGCCCATGTTCGCACCGCTGCTCGATCTGCAATCCTGTGGCGAGGGCCGATTCGTCGCACCGCCATCCCCCGACAAGGGTGAACGGATGTTCGGGGGGCAGTTCCTCGCGCAGTGCATGGCGGCGGCGCACGCCACGGTCGCCGACGACCGACGCGTCAACTCGCTGCACGGCTACTTTCTGCGCCCCGGCGATGTCGACTTGCCCGCGGACCTCGAGGTGGAGGTTGTCCGCGACGGCCGCTCGTTCTCGTCCCGGCAGGTCCTCGCGAACCAGCGCGGCAAGGAACTGTTCCGGGCACTCGTCTCGTACCAGGTTCCCGACGAGTCGCCCGAATACACCGCAGCCACGATGCCGGACGTGCCTTCACCGGACGAGGTGAGCTATACCTACGACGACTTCACCCTCGAACTAAGCGGGGCGGACGTCTGGCACGGGTCCGATCGCCCGGTGGACATCCGCTACATCAATCCGCCCGCCGAACCCCGGGGCGTGCCCGTCACCGAGACCCAGCTCATGTGGATGCGCATTCCCGAGTCGCTACCGGACGCGTGCTCTGTCCACCAGGCCGGGCTTGCCTACCTTTCCGACACGACCGTCGTGGATCACGTCATGCTGCCGCTGGGGATGCGTTGGCAGGACTCCGGCCTCGAAGGCACCAGTCTCGACCACGCCATGTGGTTTCACCGCCCGGCGCGCGCCGACGAATGGCTGCTCTTCGCGCAGGACGTCGAGGCCACCGGGGGCGGCAGGGGACTTGCGAGTGGGCGTCTATATACTCGTCAAGGCGAACTGGCCGCCACCTGCGTCCAGGAAGGACTCATGCGATGGAATACACCGAGTACAACGTAGGCCATGCTTCGGGGCAGCCGAAGGCCCCGGAAGTCGCGGTTCGGGACCCCGTCGTGTTCGAGGATCCGGACTTCCTTGCGCCCAGCCCGACGCTCAACGCCGCGGAGGTCGCCCACTTCAAGGAACAGGGCTTCATCGTCAAGCGGGGGCTGATCGACGACGAGGAAGCCTTCGAGCAGACGATCGACTACCTGTGGAGCAACGTCCCGCGTCAAGTGCTCCGGCGCGACGACCCCGCCTCCTGGCTGGATTCGCCCGGCGAGAAGTGGACCGAGGACGACATCCCCCGCGTCGGCCGCCTGATCCACGACAACTGGAAGATGAGATCACCCGGGCCCGAGGGCATCGGCACCGAGTCCTTTCTCGTCGAGGGCATCGCCAACCACCCGAACATGATCGCCATGGTCCGGGCGTTCTTCGATGCGCCCATCAAGCCGCCGCGCCGTGTACGCGGAATCTACGCCGTGTTGCCGAAACCGTCTTCCGCGGCAGGGCGCTTGGGGCCGCACGCGGACTATATGGCCGCCGAGCTTTCGGCCATGGTATTGGTGCACGAGATCCTGCCGCACAGCGGCGGATTCACGCTGTGGCCCGGTTCGCACCGGCGCCTGCACCCGCACTGGGACACGGTTCACGGGGGCGTAATCTCCGAGGATCGCCGGGAGGGGTTCCGGCAGTCGCGCGACGCGGTGCTGCGCGACATCACGCCGGTGGAGTTCACGGGAGATGCCGGCGATGTCGTGTTCTGGCATCCGCGAACCATGCACTCGGCGGGGGTCAACTACTCCGCCGACCGCGAGAGTCCCACGGTGCGCTTGATCGTGCCCTGCGATTACCAACGTGGCGGCATGACCTACTACGACGACGATGAATACGGCCCCGGAGAGAAGTACCAGTGGTGGGTGGATACGCGCAACTACCGCGAGGATGTTGCGACGACCGCCGACAACATATGGGAAGGTTGGGCGGTTTGACGCAGGTTGGGGTCGTGAGCACAAGCTCCAACGCCATTCATGCCGACGCCTCCGAAGCCGTGTATTTCCGTTCGGCCATCGGCAAGCCAGTCGTGCAACTCCTGGTTGTGCAAGTGGGGCTCGACAAGCGCCGGATTCGCCTCGACTCGATTGTCAGCGTAAGACGGCGTACGTGCCGCGAAATCTTGGACCTCCCGTCGGATGACTTCGCCTTCCTTGCCGTTATCGACCCGCCCATGCTGGCCGACACGCCCTGACGAAACCCCTCCTCGACTCAAAGGAGCCCACTTCCATGAAACAAATACGTCCTTTGTTGCCTGGCGGTCAGCGCCGCCTCGCCGGCGCGCCCTGGCGTGCGCGTTGGAGAATTCGCGGAGCGAATTCTCGGGGCGACCGCGAAGCGGTCGCGTCTTTCATGAGACATTTCGTTTTAGCGCTTGCCGTATTAACCGCCGCCTGTGGCACCGAGAGCGCGACCGAAACGGGCGACCCTGATACGGTCGCGTCCGAACCGGACGCATCGGCCAATGCTGCCGCGGAACCAGCGACCAACGGGCTATGTGTACACATGGGTCCGCAAACACCTCGCGACATCGCGCGTGCAGCGGGCCTGAACACGGAGGCGTTTCCGCTCGCACCCGTGGTGAGCGAGATGAACCTCTGCAACATTCACACGCACACCAACGCCGAGCACAAGGGCCCGGGTTTCGGCGTCTTCGTCAGCGACGCCGACGACGGCGGCTTCGCGTGCAACGAGACACCGGACTTGAGCGACGCGGAACTCGCGCCGGCACCGGGTGCCTACCAGGGCGTGCAACCCGGGGACACGATCGAGGTGCACTGGGTGCATACGTCCTGCGATGCCACGCCGGGCGAAGGGCTCGGCGCCTGCGTACCCGAAGGGTGCAGCGACCCGCTCCTGCGGGTGGAAGCCCAGGTGTTTCTCGTCGTCAACGACCCGGACGCACTCGACTTCGCCACGATGGCGTACGGCGGGAACGTCGTCGAAGGCCGGCACCAGGCCAAGTCGATTCCGTCGGATACCGGCGACCCCGTGTTGTTTCGGGGCTCGACGACCGGCCCGTCCTACGACCAGAGCAAATGTTCCCCGGCCCGGGTGACCTGGAACGTCCGACCGGCGTGCGCGAGGCTCGACATCAACTCGTTGCACCGCTGGGCGGAGGACGGCAACGTCTTCAACGAGACCAGGTCGCACGGCGTGCGCCAGTTGGTTACGGCGCCCGAGCTGCTCGCGCCCATCAAGTAGGTCGGTGGCCCGGCCACGGTTCTACGGATCGCCGAGCGGCACGATTTCTCGAATACGGCTGCGAGACCCGGCCAGCGGCTGAACCTCCCCGTCGTACCGGGGTTGCGCGAGTCAGTGCAGGCAGAACGCTGCAAGAATCAAACACATTTGAGTATACGTGCCAATGAAGGTACTCTCAGACCGTCCAGGCAATGCGCAGGAAGTACGACAATGCGACATCGATCTGCGGAACCGCCCGGGTTCGGTGCGCCGTCCCGGGAACCGACCAAACGCATCAATCTCAACGTGCCGGAGCGTCTCCACACGCGTTTCAAGTTCGCTTGCGTGGTGACCAACCGGACAATGGCTCGCGAGATCCTCCAGTTTGTCGAGAACCGAACCGAGGAAATCGAACAGGAAGCCGGACTGAATTCCGGTGCGTGGGCCCAGCCCGCTGCCCACCGCGACGATCCGCGCGCCGTAGCCGAACGCCGGCTTCAAGCGTTGGGGCGGGCGCTCGAGTGCAACCATCCGACGGCCGATTTCGACGAGATGCTGGGCGACATCGAGCGTGGTCGTGATCTTCGTTGACTCCAACGTCCCCATGTACCTCGTCGGTGCTGCACATCCCAACCGGGAGTGCCTGGAAACCTTCCTTCGGAGCCGTCCGGACGAAGACTACGTAACGAGTGCCGAGGTTTATCAGGAGGTCGTCCACCGCTACGTCGCCATTGACCGTCGGACGGCGATCTCCGATGCGTTCGCCCTGCTCGATGGCCTGGTCGTGACCGTGTATCCGATTTCCCGGGACGATGTGGGGTCGGCGGCAAGCATCGCCGCAAGCAATGCACCGTTGTCGGCGCGAGACTGCCTGCATCTGGCCGTGATGAACGCGCACCGTGTCAGCCGAATCCTGACGTTCGATCACGCGTTCGAGCGTTATCCGGGTGTCATGCGGTTGCCCGAACTCGACGCAGGATAGGTTCGAAATCCGGAGCCCGACCGTGTGCCGCCGGTGCGCGGGTCAATCCACTGGTCCGACTCGTGGTCGTCCCTTGTCGTCTGCCGGCGGCGAACGGGCTCCGCTGCGAGCCGCGAACACCTCCTCTGTCGCGGCCTCGACGACATCGCAGTATTGTGCTTGAGATTTCACTTTGCGGTAGCCGTCGAAGATGTACCAAGCCGGACCCACGGTGTCGAGCGTCCGAAGTCGATGGAAGGTGAATTCGACCGGGCCGGGCCCCGGCGGGAACAGACCATCGAGTTTCTCAGCCGTGAGGAGTTCGTAGCTCTCGCCATCACTTTCTCTGATCAGGAAATGCGTACGCCATACGCACTCGGGGGATTTCGACCGGTGTACCAGACGTGAACCCACCAAGACTTCTGGATAGCCATCGGGGAAGACGTGCACGCTGTGAAGCAGCTCGCTGTTGGTCCTGTCCCTGATGTTGATGCTGTAGCTGAAGGGGCTGTGGACGTTTCCCCTCGCGGTGTAGTTCGCGAAGATGAAATCGTCTATCCCGTCACCGTTTATGTCGATGTCCAAGGACCGGGGTCCTTCAAGACTCACGATGTCGGGCTGGCTTTGCGTCGCCGCAAAGCCAGCCATGCCGAGCAACAGCAATGGGACGACTGCGATGGACCGGTGGCGAGGTGTCACCCGCCTGGAACCGTCGCGCTCGGGCGAGCCGGGTGCTACGCGGCACCGTTCCTTAGAACATTTCCCGCGCAAACGCCCGTGTGCTCGTCATCACGTAGCGTGACCTGGCCGTTGCAGACCGTCGCCTTGTATCCCTCGGCCCGCTGCTGGAAGCGCGGTGCGCCGCCGGGGAAGTCGTGGACCCTATAGGGCTGGCGCCCCCCCCGGCGGTCC
>JAPOYW010000280.1 GCA_026706425.1 Gammaproteobacteria bacterium | reverse complement strand
CCAAGGACTTATCGTGCGCCCAGTTTGGCTGGTTTGCCTGGGTACCCACGGGACTCCGTGGATTTCGGCTCAGGTTGGATGAGGACCGAGCCTGTGGTATATAGCAGTGCTGTATTACAGCTTGGGTCGCAAGGGTGGCTAGAACAGCGAAACTATTCTGGTCGGGTCGTTCGCAAGCAGTGCGTCTTCCGAAGGATTTCAGAATGGAGGGTGACGAGGTGCGGATCCGCAAACAAGGCGCTGCGGTCGTCCTTGAGCCGATGGCTTCGGATTGGGCCTGGCTTGACGCAATCGCTGGGAAGTTCTCCGAGGACTTCTTTGTAGAGGGACGGCAACAACCCCGCCTCCCCCGAAGCTCGGAGGTCGATGGCATGTTCGACTGATGCAGTACCTTCTCGGTACAAATGCCTGCATTGCCCTTTTGAACGGTACATCGCCAACCTTGGCGAAGAGGGTCCGGCGCCGCACTCCCGCCGAGATAGGGCTACCCGCTCCCGTAGCCTATGAACTCTACTACGGCGCGTACAAGAGCGAACGAACGAAGCGAAATGTGGCCTTGCTCGATCAAATGGGGTTCGAACTGGTTCCCTTTGACGGTGGGGATGCACGCATGGCCGGCGAGATACGCGCGCGACTTGAAACCTTGGGGCAACCCATCGGCCCCTATGATCTCTTGATCGCCGGGCAGGCGTGTTCGCGCGGGTTGGTCTTGGTGACCGCAAACACCCGGGAGTTCCAACGCGTCGAAGACCTTCGTTGCGAGGACTGGTCAGTGGACTGACCGATGCGACATGGCCGCCATGTGCCGTCGAGCGCAGGTAGAATCGAGCAGGTTGTTCGGGAGGGCACCATGAAACCGATTTCGGCAGACTCGCACGTCGTGGAGGGCCGCGACGTGTTCACGGGCCTCGCGGACCGTTTCGGGGACCAGGCGCCGCGGATCATGGACGTCGGTGGTCAAGTGGATGCCATCGTCATCCCGGCCAACGGCATGCGCGGCGTCAGCGTGGCGCGCATGGGCATGGCCGCCACCCGACTGGCGCGCAACGAGCCGCTCAACCGCCGGCCCGGCCACAAGCCGGATGTCGCGCACATGCAGGATCCGGAACTCCTCGCGCTGTTCAACAAAGGCTACGCGGGCATGCGCAAGGGCCTCGTGGACGGCGCGCACCGCTACGAGGATCAGGACGTGGACGGGCTGGCCGCGGAGTTCCTCTATCCCGGCTTCTTCGGGATGTTCGGCTTAAGGAACACGCCGCTGCTCGTCGCGCTGCAGAAGAACTACAACGACTGGCTGCACGACTATTCGACGGCCTCCGACGGACGTCTATTCGGATTGGCGGCCATCCCGGTGCAGGACACCGAAGCCGCCGTCGAGGAGATCGATCGCGTTATCGCGATGGGATTCAAGGGCGGGTGCATTCCCTGCACCTCCCCCGCCGACAGGCCGTACTTCGACGAAGCCTACGAACCGGTCTGGTCCCGGGCCGAGGAGGCCGGCTTTCCCCTTTCCATGCATGTCGGGACGAACGCGTATGTCCCCAGGGAGCAGCGCCGAAGGCCAGTACGTTCCGACGCCATTGCGGACTACGCGGCGTCCCAGGGCACCGTGCAACGCACCATCGTCGAGTTCATGTGCCGCGGGGTCTGCGAACGCCATCCGAACCTCAAGATCGTCGTCGCCGAGTTCAATGCCGGCTGGATTGCCCACTGGCTGGACCGGGTCGACCAGGGCCTGCAACGCGAACGCCGCAACATCGCCGAACCCTTCACCGGCACGCCGCCCCACGAGGTATGGAGACGCCAGTTCTACGCCACCATCGAGGACGACCGCCCGGCTCTCGCCACGCGGCATTTGATCGGCGTCGACAACCTCATGTGGGGCTCGGACTATCCTCACACGGACTCGACGTGGCCTTGCTCCAACGAGGTCCTCGACGAACTGTTCGAGGGGATTCCGGACGCGGATCGCGCGAAGATCACGACCGACAACGTGAAGGCGTTGTACGGGGTGTGACAATGGAAATGCTCAAACCTGTCCAACTAATGACGGTGCTGCCTGGGGGGAAACGACATAGCCCAGGGAGCAACGTGTGGCAGTGTGCAGTGCAACTGAACGATGGTTTGGGAACTGCCTACGTCAAGTTAGTTCCACCGTATCAGCTTGTTCGCGAGGTGGTTTGCGCGCTAGTCGCCCAAGCAGCGGGGTTGCCAGTAACTTGCTCCGGGGGTGGCGTTGCTCGACAGCGCGCAACTGGATGACGTTGAGTCGCGCTATGCGTTCGCGACACTTGCGGTCCACACGCGAGCGGCCCAGGGCATTCGCGACGACTATGTGCTTCGGGAGCAGCTGTCCCGATGGACGGATTTTCGCAAGACTATTGCGTTCGATAGTTGGATAGCAAACTCTGATCGAACGCCCGCCAATCTGTTGTTTCGTGGACCAAGCGACTTTCTCCTGATCGACCATGGCGAGGCGATACCTCACGGAATGGCAGTCGATGCTCCGACCGTGAATCGCTTGGCTCGGCTCGCACTCTCCGATGTAAGTCGTGTGGAAGAGGACGTTGCCGTGCAGCGGGTGCAACATGCTGCTGCCGCCTTTGACCAAGTAGACCTCAAGAAGGTCGAAGTTGCCTCACTGTCTGGGGGATGGGGTGGTGAATCCATGCTAAGGGAATGCTGCCGTTTTCTCGCAGATCGCTTACGATATTTGGACGATCTGAGCGTCCAGTCATTTGGCGCCGGCCAACAGTCGTTGCCGTTACGACAAGCGACTGATAGTCCCGAAGGAACCAGGCGATGACGATCTCTTTCCCAAAAATCGATCCGACCGCATTGCGGGTGGTATGGGCACCGTTACTCGTGCGGCCTATCGCACGGGGTCCCGAGTGCTTTGTCGCGGCCATTGCTGCACAGTCGCATTCGGGTCAGGTGGGCGCCTACCCGTTGTTCGATCGCCGCAGAGTTGGTGTCCTGTTCGAGGATCATGCTGACACTCTCACTGGCGTTCTTGACGCGAGCCTAGACAGCCTCCGTCGACATCTCGAGAGCAAGATTGCCCTCGACGGGTGGTCGAGTCCCTTTGAGGGTGTTGCCTTAGGCAACCCTGCGACGGCGTACGTTCACAGGTTCAGTGACGTGTTCGAGGTGGCAGCGAGGATGTGTTCGGCGTTTGGAAGTTTACGGCAGTTCGACCAGACGCCGAGGGAACCTAGGGATTCGCGGGGTCCTTGGACGCATTCCGTGCCGGACCTCCTAAGAAGCATGAAACCGGCACTGTCCAACTCGATCAACGCCGAGCTCGCGTTAGCGGGAGCCGGGCACGCGATGACGTTCACCTTCTATGGCGTTCAATTGGCGGCGAATTTTGTGCTGCTGAATCCTCAACGAATGGCCGCATCCATGCGCGAGGCAAGGGCGCATCTGTGGAACCTTAGTCTTGTCGCGGAGGCCCCCGACCTGTTGATTAGGCCCAATCGGCTGGAGCTCTTTGCTGGCGTACGAATTGACGATTCACGCGCCCGGGGCGTCATCGAGGAATTGGCGGTCGAAGCCAAGTGCCGCCATGTGGGGGTGACTCGGGTCGAGTCGTCGGAACACGCGGCAGAGCAAATCGTTGCGATAGCGGCATAGCCCGCAAGACTCCGCTAATCCGCTAATCCGTCGGGCTGGCGTTGTTGACGATATTCGTCGCGCTGGCACTCCGGCGACCTAGCCGATAAGGTGGTTCATTCCACCTAACGGAGTTCCCGAATGGCCGTCCCAACCACCCTCTTCGATCTCACTGGCAAAGTCGCGTTGCTGACCGGTGCCTCCAAGGGCATGGGGCTTGCGATGGCCGAGGGCCTCGCCGAGCACGGTGCCCGGGTCGTGGTCTCCAGCCGCAAGCTCGACCAGTGCGAGGTCGCTTGCCAGCAGATCAACGACAAGTGCGGGGAAGAGATGGCCATCCCGGTGGCCTGCAACATCGGCTACAAAGACCAGCTTGAAGCCTTGGTCGGCGAGACGCGCGATAGGCTGGGACCCATTGACATCCTCGTCGCGAATGCCGGGATCAACCCGTTCTACGGGCCGATGTCGGAGATTCCCGACTCGGCCTTCGACAAGATCATGAGCTCGAACGTCCGATCCAATCATTGGCTCGCCCAGATGGTGGCGCCGGACATGGTGGCGAGCGGCGACGGCTCGATGATGATTACCTCCAGCACGGGCGCGTTCACGCCGTCGCTGACGCTCGGTACCTACGCCATCTCCAAGCTCGCCGACATCGCGCTGGTGCGCAACCTCGCGCTGGAGTACGGGCCCGCCGGTGTTCGCGTCAACGCGATCTGCCCCGGCCTTATCAAGACGGACTTCGCCCGCGCTCTCTGGGACAATGAGCAGGCCAAGCGCAACGCCGAGACGAACACGCCGCTGCGCCGGCTCGGCGAATCCGACGACTTGAAGGGCATCGCCGTGTTCCTGGCGTCGCCGGCGAGCGCTTACATCACCGGCCAGGCCATCGCCGTGTGCGGCGGCACGCACATGTGGCGGTGAGCCTCCTGCGCTGACTCGGCAGTGGCCGTGGCGGAGCAGTCGATCAAACCCGCCGGCACCGCGCGCGGGTTCATCCTCCAAGCCAGCTACCGCGTCCAGGGCGGCTCGCCCGTCGTCTACCTGTTCGGCGTACTCGAAGGCGGCGGCACGTTTCTCGTTCGCGACGCCCGCCAGGTTCCGCACTTCCACATTCGCCGCCGCGATGCCGAACGGGCCTACTTTCTGGGTGCCACGCGGCAGTTCGAGACCGCGAGACGGACCTTCGCGGGCGACGCCGTGCTACGCGTGGATGTCGCGGTGCCGCAGGACACCGTGCCGCTGCGGGAACGGCTCCACCGGGACGGCATCGAGACCTTCGAGGCGGACGTCCGGTTTGCCGTACGCTACCTCATCGACCGCGACATCCGCGGCGGCTGCGAGATCACGGGTGTATTCGAGGAAGGGGAACGGATTGCTCGGATATACGACGATCCGCAATTGCGGCCGGCCGACGTCGTACCCTCCCCCTCGGTGCTTTCCTTCGACATCGAGACCGACCCGAAGGCAAGGCGGCTGCTCGCCATCGCGGTCTACGGAGCGGATGTCGACGAGGTCTATGTCGTCGACCCCGGCGGTCGTCCGATGCCCGAGCGAGCAAAAGCCTGTGCCGACGAACGGACGGCCCTTGGTGCTTTCGCTGGCCGCGTTCGAGAGGTCGACCCGGACATCCTGACGGGCTGGAACGTCATCGACTTCGACCTCAACGTCCTGAACCGTATCGCCAAACGCGTCCGTATCCCGCTGGACATCGGACGGGAAGCAGGGTCCGTCCGCATCCGATCGGCGCAGGGCTACTTCGGCAGCGGCCAGGCGTCCGTTCCCGGGCGGCTCGTGCTGGACGGCATGGATCTCGTGCGGGGCGCATTCATGCGCTTCGACGACTATTCGCTGAACAGCGTCGCCAGCGAAGTGCTGGGCGAAGGCAAGGTCGAAATGGGTGTTGGCGACGACCGGGCAGCGGACATACTTGCGCGCTACCAGGACGATCTCGACACATTCGCGGCCTACGCCCGCACCGATGCCCGCCTCGCGTTCGAGATCGTCGAAAGACTCGATCTCGTGAACTTGGCGATCGCCCGCAGCCGACTGACGGGAATGACGCCGGACCGAGTGTCCGCCAGCATTGCGTCGTTCGACTTCCGCTACCTGTCGGCGCTTCGCAGGCGGCGCATCGTCGCGCCCACCGTGGGTTCCAACGATGCCCGTGTCTCCCGGCACCAGGCCGGGGGCCATGTCTTCGAGCCCACCACGGGCATTCACGAGAACGTCTGGGTGTTCGACTTCAAGAGCCTGTACCCGAGCGTCATCCGGACTTTCAACATCGATCCGCTAGGGTATTCCGCGAGCCCCGACGACGAGAAGTCGGTGATCCGGGTTGCACCCGACGCCGCGTTTCGCCGCGACGAGGCCATCTTGCCCGCCATGCTCGACGATCTCTTCCCCCAGCGCGAGGAAGCGAAGCGCCAAGGGGACGCGGTGGCTTCCCAGGCCATCAAGATCCTGATGAACTCGTTCTACGGCGTGCTCGGCACGCCGGCCTGCCGGTTTCACAACGTCGCCATCGCCAATGCCGTGACTGGCATGGGCCGCCACTTCCTGCAATGGTCCAAGGCCTGGTTCGAAGATCGCGGATATGATGTGCTCTACGGCGATACCGACAGCGTCTTCGTTCGTTCCGGGTTGGATGCCGATAGTGCGCGATCCACGGGACCCCGGCTGGCTGAAGAGTTGAATGGGGCCATCGCCGCCTACACCCGGAACGAATGGCGGGTGGCGAGCCGCTTGGAGATGGAGTTCGAGAAGCTCTACCTCAAGCTCTTCCTGCCTTCCGTCCGGCACGGTGCGTCGGGTGCCCGCAAGCGGTACGCGGGATTGATCGACGGCCAGGCCGGCGTTGAATTCACGGGCATGGAAGTCGTTCGGCGCGACTGGACGGAACTCGCCAAGGACGTGCAGCGAGAACTCTACAAGCGCTTGTTCGCCGGCGAGCGGGTGGAGGACTACCTCGAGCAGGTCGCGCAAGCGTTGCGCGGCGGCGAACTGGACGCCAAGCTCGTGTACCGCAAGGGCTTGCGCAAAAGACCGGCGGCCTACACCGCCAACACGCCGCCCCATGTCGCGGCGGCCCGCAAATCGGACGATCCGGGTCGGGTCATCTCCTATCTGATCACGACCGCCGGGCCGGAGCCGTTGGATGCGTTGCACCACGAACCGGACCGGGAACACTACCTCGACAAGCAGGTCCGACCGGTTGCGGAACCGGTTCTCGGCGCATTGGGCCTCGACTTCGACCGGGTGATCGGCGACGACAGGCAGATGATGTTGTTCTGATGACACGGACTTTAGCGGACCGCGTCAATCAACCCCGAGGATCGTATGGGCTCCAGGCAAAGGCCGTGGCCCCGACATTGCACTCCTGCATGCAGATTTGGCGCCCGTTCTTTCGTTCGAGATGGCGGACATGCCATACCTGGCCCAGCCTGTGGGCGTCACCGGGTCGTCGGCGATGATGCGATTGGCACTCACCGAGGGAGAATCGGAGTTGACTCCCTTCAGTTCCGTGGCCGTTGGCCGCGTAGTCAAGGTGGGAAAAGCACGTGGCGGCAAACAAGAGCCCGCCTATCGTTTAGTCCGTCACAGCGCACCGACCGTCCATGGAGACAGCGGCGGTGCCTTAGTTGACGAGCAAGGAGGCTTGTTGGGGATCAACTCCACGGTGCATCCGCCCTCCTGGCTCGGCTGGATTCCCTATGTCGGCGTGCGCATGGGCGCGGCCATCGATGGTGTGAGCTTCCATTCGCAAGCCATCCGACCAGACTTTGCCTGGGTGCGGAATCTCATCGAAGCCGACCGCCGGAAGCGCCTAATGCGTAGCAGCGTTTCGGAGAGCTTGCCAGTGACAGATGCCTTGCCCACACTCCGCGCTTTTTTGCGGGGAGTCTCTGAATGAAGCTGAAGGACAAGGTGGCGATCGTCACCGGCGCGGGGCGGGGTATCGGCAAGGCCATCGCGGAGGCGTTCGCAAGTGAGGGCGCATCGGTCGTCTGCTCGGCGCGAAGCGTCGACGAGATCCATGCAGTGGCGGAGGCGGTCGGTGGTTTGGCCATCCCCTGCGACGTTGCGGACGAGTCGGGTATCCGCGACCTGATCAACGCGACGGTCGACGCCTACGGTCCCATAGACATCCTGGTCAACAATGCGGGCGCGGTAGCCAGGTTGCCCGTTCACCAACTGCCGGTGGAGGACTGGGACCACGTCATGAACGTCAACCTGCGTGGGCTCTTCCTCTGTACCAAGTATGCGTTGCCGTCGATGCTCGAGAAGGGTAGCGGTTGCATCATCAACATTTCCTCCGGTGCCGGGGTCGTGGGGCCGCGCAATCGCTCGGCCTATGCCGCCTCGAAACACGGCGTCATGGGATTCACCAAGACGCTGGTTGCCGAATACCTCTACCAAGGCATCCGCTCCCACGTCATCCTGCCGGATGCAACGGTCTCGAGGATGCGCAGCGAAGGATTCCCCAACGAGGATCCCGACTCGCTGATCCAGGCCGA
>JAPOYW010000547.1 GCA_026706425.1 Gammaproteobacteria bacterium | reverse complement strand
TCACCCCCGCCTTCGGCCACGACCTCGACCCCCTCCTGCGCGACCGCGAATCCGTTCAGCATGAGTGGAACCGGGTGGATGCCGAGGCGAACGGTCATGATCCAGTACCAGGCCCAGATCAACGCGCTGCCGAGGGCCAGGGCCACACCGGCGGGGTCGAAGTGGGCGAGGCCGTCGAACTCTCCCTTGGTCAGGATCACCACGACCCCGACGTAGCCGACCACGACGCCGATCCAGCCCCGCGCGGACAGTCTTTGTCGTAGTAGCGGCATGGCCAGCAGCGCCAGCGCGATCGCCCAGGTGAAGTTGAGCGGTTGCGCGATCTGCGCCGGAAGCCGGTCGTAGGCTTCGAACAGGATCAGGTAGTAGGCGAACGGGTTGACCAGGCCGAGCGCGGCGGCCGCAAGGTGCTGGCGCAGGCTCAGTTTCGCGCTAGCGAACCCTCGGGCGGCGGCGAAGAAGACGAGCGCGACGACGCAGCCGAGCAACAGCAGTTGCACCGGCGCCAAGTCGCGTAGACCCAGCTTGAACCCCGTGGCCACGGTGGACCAAAGGGCAACGCTCGTCAGTGCGTAGAGGAGGGCGCGACGCTCTCGGGACCGGGTGTCCACGGGCCTGCGTCGGTCTCGACGCCCTACGCGATCCTCACCTCGATATCGTCGCCGGGAGAGACTCGCCCCGAGGCGACAACGAGCGCCCGGATGCCGGCGCTATGGGTAAACGCCTTCACGACTTCGTGGGGCCTAACCGACGCGGTTGCCAAGCGGCTGCCCAGGACGAGACACGGTTCGCAGAGTTCGAAGCCCTTGAGGGTCGCCCCGCCGAGGCGGAAAGTTCGCCCCACCAAGTCGTTCAGGCGGATTCCACGGGTGACGACGTTGCGGCCTGTCTCGTCCGCCGACACGCTTAGGCCCGTGGACTCGTTGAACGCTTCCACGGCTTCGGCCTCGATGATGGAGACGACGCCGCCTCCGGCGTACCGGTCGCCGATCAACCCGACATTCGCGCGTAGCTCGGCGTGCGGGATTGACTCCTTTGGTTCGCCATGGTTCGCGGAAACGTAGATGGCTTCGATATTGCCGGTCATGGGAGACCTTGTCGTGCCCCGGATGAAGATACGGTAGCACGGCGAAACACGGTTCCGGGATCGACGAGGACATGGATGCCGGGCGAGCATCGATCCATCACGGTCTGTGCAGTAAACTCGGCCCTTTTCCGACCCACGATCCTAAGGAACGAACATGGCGATTCAAGAAGGCGATAGGCTACCGGAGGCGACCCTGCACGTGATGCAGGACGGCAGACCGACCGCGGTCACCACCGGTGAACTCTTTGGCGGGAAGAAGGTGGTCCTGTTCGCGGTCCCCGGTGCGTTCACGCCGACCTGCTCCCAGGCGCACCTGCCGGGCTATGTCGTCAACGCCGATGAGATCAAGGCCAAGGGCGTGGACAGCATCGTCTGCGTTGCAGTCAACGATGCGTTCGTGATGGACGCCTGGGGTGCGGATAGGAATGCCGGGGAGTTGGTCATGGCCGGAGACGGCAATGGCGAATTCACGGCGGCCATCGGGCTCGAAATGGATGGTCGCGGATTCGGCCTAGGCACCCGCTCGGAACGCTATGCCATGATCGTTGACGACGGGGTCGTCACCAAGCTCGCGGTGGAAGCACCCGGTGCGTTCGAGGTGAGCAAGGCGGAAGCGATTCTCGAAGCTCTCTAGGACTTGCCCCGGGCGTTTGCCGGCGAACCATGGTTCGTTTGCGCGGCGACACTCCTGAGCGCCACGGGCGGGCGGCCACGGCGCTACGCCTTTGCGTCTTAGCTGGAGCGCTTGTCGGCGCAACGCTGCACGATGTAGATCACCCATTCGACGAAGGAGACGGGCCCTGCACCGTTTGCGTCCACGCCGACCGCCTGGAGAGTGCCGCCACGACCGCGCCGTCCATCCAGGGGTTCCGTCTCCCCGACGTCATTGTCGATGTACGCGTAGTTGTCGTTTTGGTTCCCTGGAGGATCGCCAAGGAGCACGGACCACGCGCCCCTCCGTACATTGGATGACCCCATGCCGGTTCATGCCGGCCCCACAAGTCACCAAGCGGAGTCAAACCATGACAAATCGCATAGCAGTCGGTGCCCTGGCGTTCGTTGTCGGCCTCGGTGCCGATGCCGCGGAGACCCACGGCGCCCACGAGCACGGCCACGCCGTCCTGAAGTTGGTCCAGGAAGGCATGAAGGTTCTCGTCCACTTCCAGAGTCCCCTCGATTCCATCGTCGGCTTCGAACACGAGCCGGAAAACGACGAGCAACGCACTGCCCTTGAGGAGGCGATGCGAACTGTTCAAGTCGCGGAGAACATCGTCCGCCTACCCGCTGTTTGCACGTTGGACGGCGAATCCGAGGTCAACGTCCCATACCTTGGCGACAACGACGGCGACGACCACGCCGACGACCATGACGCGGCGGATGAGCATTCCGACACCGCCCACGCCGAGCACGAGTCGATCGAGGACGGAGATGACCACGACGCCGATGAACACGCCGAGGTGCACGCCGACCTCGAGGCCACGTTCAAGTACCGTTGCGAAAATGGGATCGAGTGGCTGGAGGCAACCGCGCTCGCAACCTTCGGCGGTTTGGAGGAAGTCGAACTTCAAGCGGTGGGTTCCGACGCGGCCATCGTCGAGAGCTTGACCCCGGAATCGCCGCAGGCTGCGCTGACCGGGTTCTAGCCGGCTGTAGCGGACCAATGTCGTCACCCGACTCGCCCGCAATTCGGCTTGCCCGCATCGAGTTCGCGTACGGGGGCGGCCTCCCCGTTGTCGATATCGCCGAACTGGAAGTCGCCCGCGGCGAGCGTCTCTTCGTGGAGGGGCCGAGCGGCAGCGGCAAGAGTACGCTGCTGTGCCTCGTGGCCGGAATCCTGACGCCAACCGCCGGAACGGTGGATGTTCTTGGCGAGGCGGTGTCGGCATTGGGAGCGGCGGCCCGGGACCGGTTTCGCGCGGAGAAGATCGGCTTCGTGTTCCAGATGTTCAACCTGCTGCCGTACCTGTCGCTCGTCGACAACGTTGTGCTGCCGTGCCACTTCTCCAGGGCGAGGGCGGCGGTGGCGTTGCAGAATTCGGCGACGCTCCGCGACGAGGCGGTGCGGCTGCTCGAACGGCTCGGCCTCGGGTCAATCGCCCTGGGCGGGCGTCGGGTCACTGAACTCAGCATCGGTCAGCAGCAACGTGTCGCCGTGGCGCGGGCCCTGATTGGTCGCCCGCCGCTGGTGATGGCCGACGAGCCGACTTCCGCGATGGATTCCACCGCGAGGATCGCCTTCGTCGAGCTGCTCTTGGAGGAGTGTGCGATCGCCGGCAGCACGGTGGTCTTCGTGAGCCACGACCCATCGCTCGCGGCGTCGTTCGAGCGGAGCGTCTCGATGACTGAGATCAATGCGGCGCCGACGGAGGGAGCGGTCGATGCGGTCTAGCGCCATCCTGTTCTCGTTGGCGGCGAAGAGCTTGCTCAATCGACGCCTGACGGCCGGACTAACCGTGCTGTCCGTGGCCGTCAGCGTCGCGCTCTTGATCGGCGTCGACCGGGTCCGCACCGAAGCCCGGACGAGTTTCACGAACACCATCTCCGGTGCCGATCTCATCGTCGGTGCGCGCAGCGGCCCGATCAACCTGCTGCTTTACTCGGTGTTTCGCATCGGCGATGCCACCAACAACATCGGTTGGGACAGCTACCAGGAGATCCGCGCGCGAGGCGAAGTCGCTTGGACGATTCCGATCTCGTTGGGTGATTCCCACCGGGGTTTCCGGGTGATGGGCACCGACGACGGCTACTTCGAGCACTACCGATTCGCACGGGGGCGCGCGCTCGCCTTCTCCGACGGCGACGTGTTCGTCCATGTCAACGACACGGTTCTCGGCGCCGACGTCGCGGAGTCCCTAGGCTACGCGGTGGGCGACGCCATCATCGTCTCGCACGGGATCGGCGACGTGAGCTTCGAGGACCACGACGAACTGCCGTTCAAGGTGACCGGAGTCCTTGCCAGGACCGGTACGCCGGTGGACCGCACGGTGCATGTCACGTTGGCGGGTATCGAAGCCATTCACTCCGCTTGGGCGACGACGCCGCGTGCCCGGGAGTCCGTGGTTGCCGCGGAGGCCGTCGAGGAGGAACTCAAACCGGATGCGATCACGGCGTGCATCGTAGGGCTTGAGTCGAGGTTGATGCTGTTCGGCCTGCAGCGGTTCATAAACGAATACACGGCTGAACCGCTGATGGCGATCGTGCCGGGGGTGACGCTTCAGCAGCTCTGGGAACTCTTGGGCGCCGCGGAGGCGGCGCTTCTGGTGGTGAGCATCCTAGTCGTTGCCGCAGGGCTCGTCGGCATGTTGACCACCCTCTTGACCAGCCTTGCGGAGCGCCGCCGGGAAATGGCCGTGCTGCGTTCGATGGGCGCGGGTGCCCGCTTGGTGTTCGGCCTGCTCCTCGCGGAGGCGGTACTGCTGGCGGCCGTGGCGGCGCTTTCGGGTGTTGTCGTCGTGCACCTCGCCATGCTCGCGGCGCGGCCGTTGGTGCTCGCCGAATTCGGTTTCTACCTCCACGCGGGCTTGCCGGGCGGGTTCGACCTCGTCGTGGTCGCCGCGGTGACGGGTGCCGCTGGCATGCTGGCGACTGTGCCGGCCTGGCGTGCGTTCCGTCTTTCCCTGGCGGACGGACTCACGGTGCGCACGTAGGCTCATGCGACCCCAAGGTGGCGAAGGAGCGCCGAGGCCGCTATGGTTCGCCTTGTGTGGGCATCGCCGTTTTAAGGAAACGCCATGGAACTGAACCACACCATCGTGCCCTCCCGCGACAAGGAGGCTGCTGCCCGGTTCTTCGCCGACATCATGGGCCTGGAGTACCTCGGGCCGGCTGGCCACTTTGCTCCGGTAGATGTCAACGACGCGCTCACCATGGACTTCGACAACGCGGCGGATTTCAAGAGCCACCACTACGCCTTCAAGGTCACCGATGACGAGTTCGACGGAATCTTCGCGCGCATCAAGGCTGCGGAGGTGACCTACGGTTCGGGTCCGTTCTCCTGGGACGACGGCAAGATCAATACCCGCCATGGCGGACGGGGTTTCTATTGGCGCGATATCGACGGCCACTTGATGGAGGTCTTGACCCGCGACGGGTGAAGGCCGGCTTGTTGGAAGAGGAGAAACTGAGCTGATCGCGAAACGACTCGCCGCGCTATTGATTGTCGCGTGCCCTGTTTGGGCGCTCGGCGACGACGCGGAACAAGGGAAGGACAAGGAGAGCGAACCCCGCGAACTGACCTGGGACGACCTGCTGCCGGAAGGCGAGGCCCTGCCGCCCGTGGTCGACCATACCTCATTGGCGTTGTTCGACGACTTCCCGGTGACAACCGTCGACGGCGTCGTGCCCGAGCTCAACGGCGAGAATGTGAAGCTGCCCGGGTTCGTTGTGCCGCTCGACGTTGTCGGCGACAAGGTGGCAAGTTTCCTCTTGGTGCCGTACTTCGGGGCCTGTATTCACGTACCGCCGCCGCCGCCCAACCAGATCGTGTACGTGGAGTTCGAAGACCCCGTCAAACTCGAGTCCATGTACGACCCGGTCTGGGTGACCGGAAAACTCGGGCTGGAGGGTCATGCGAGCAGTATGGCAAGAGCCGGCTACTCGATGGAGGGCACGTCCCTCGAGAAATACCGCTACTGAGCGTCGGGGACGATCAGAACTCTTCTGCGAGTTGCTCGGCACGCGCCATGGCCACCTGCAACGACTCCATGGAACGAATCCAAGGCCCGTGTGCGCTGAGTTTCTCCGGTAGGCTCCGGGTAGCGCGCTCTGCTGTTTCGCGGTCCGCGTATATGCCGGCCAAGAGCGCGTAGAACAGTTCGCCATCCTTCTCGACGACCGCGCCAGACATGACCGGCAGATCGTTGTCGGCGATGTACTGCTCGAGGTCTTCCCGGGTCGACAGGGCGATCACCTGGATTACGAAAAAGGTCCCTGGCAAGTCGGCCAGTGCGGTCGGTCGTTCCGGCTGAAACGAAAGCGCTTGGTAGAGCGGAAGTGCCGATGGGTCCCGAGGCGGGGGCTCGACCGGCGAAGCAGGTGTTGGTCCCGGTACTGGGGGGATTACGGCGGCGGGGTTTGTGAAGAGGGGTTTCGGCAGACGTACCGGGCGAGGATTCGCCAGGCGCGCCGGGTCTCGGACACAATCCCAACCGCCGTCTTCGGCGGGCTCGCAGAACCAGTCGACGCCCCTGGCGCGGTCGTCGACGAGCCACTCGGCCCGGGAATCCGCGGTGGACGTTTTATTCGCACATCCCGCCAACATCACGGCAAGCGGTACCAAGGTGACGATTCGTCGAGCGATCATCGCTAGACTAAAACAAATGTCGAAGCCATAGGCAACGACTCGCGGAGATTCTGCCGGAGGGTTCCGAGCGTCCGGCCACCATCGCTACGGCTCGCAGCCGCGCTTCCACGGTAGCTCTTGATCCACCGGCCCGGGAATCGAGACCGTGCCACCGCATTGGGGCATCGCCCGCAGGCCGGAGGCATAGTCGATGGAGACGGTTTCCGACTCATCGGTGAGGGCGGGGACAATGTCCGCGTCTGTCATGAACGCGTTCCAGACCCGAAGTGCGCCGCGGGACCCCGATAGGCCATGGGACTGGTTGTCGTCCCGGCCGATCCACACGATGGCCAGCGAGCTGGCGTCGTAGCCGGCAAACCAACTGTCCCGGTAGTCGTCGGACGTGCCGGTCTTCCCGGCGACGCCGGAGTCGGCCAGCGGTGACCAACGTCCCGTGCCGCGTTCCATCGCGATTTGGAGGGCGCGCGTCAGGGTGGCAACGTCGCGGGGATCGGCCATCTGTTGGACATCGATGGGATAGCGTTTGACGGTCTTCCCACGAGCGTCCACGACGGCGGTAACGGCGTTGGCGGGCGTTCTGAACCCGCCGCTCGCGAACGATGCATAGATTTCGGAAAGCTCGAAGGGCGACGCGTCGTAGGCACCGAGCAACAACGACGGGTAGGCCGGTGGATACCGAGTAGTGACCTCGCCGAGCCGTTCGGCGATGTCCGCGATGCCGACGTCAAGTCCGACGCGTACCGAGGCGACGTTGAGCGAGTCGCCCAGTGCCCGCACCAGCGGCACAGTGCCATGGAATCTCCCATCGTGGTTGGTGGGCGAGTAGTCGCTGAATTCGGGCAGGGTCAGCGCCTTGTCCTCGACGGGAGTCGCGAGGCTGTAGCGGCCGGTCTCCAGGGCGGCGAGGTAGACCAGCGGCTTGATCAACGAACCAATCGGTCGTTTCGCATTGAGTGCGCGGTTGAATCCCTGCCGCCCGGGTTGTCGTCCCCCCACCATGGCCTGGATGTCCCCGGTTTGGCTGGCACGAACGACCACCGCAGCCTGGAGCGTGCCCGCTGGTATGTTCCGGTCCCTTTCTATGGCGGCCAAAGTTAGCTTCGCGGCCGACTCCGCCGTCTGCTGCTTGCCGGGATCCAACGTTGTGTGGATGGCGAGACCCTGTTCCGACAGGGTCTCGGAGTCATAATCCGAGGCAAGATCGAGGCGTACCAGGTCCATGAAGGCCGGGTAGTAGCGGCCGCCTTCGCGGGTCTGGGTGAGCGACAGGGGTCTCCTCACCGCCTGCTCGAACCCCCCTGCATCGATCAGCGCCAACTTCCGCATGGTGGCGAGAACCAGGTCGCGGCGTTGTTTTGCGCGCTCGGGATGGCGAAACGGGTTGTAGTAGGACGGTCCGTTGATCACGGCGACGAGCAGCGCGATCTCGTGTGCGTCCAGTTCGATGAGCGGCTTGTTGAAATAGAAGTAGCTGCCGAGTCCGAAGCCGTGGATCGCGCGCGCGCCGTCCTGCCCGATGAAGATCTCGTTGACGTAGGCGTTCATGAGATCCGCTTTCTCGAACCGAGCATCGAGAATGACCGCAAAGGCGATTTCCCTGAGCTTGCGCACCATGGTCGTGCGGTTGTCCAAGTAGTAGGAGCGGACCAGTTGCTGGGTCAAGGTACTGCCGCCCTGCTCGATCTCGCCAGCGCGAACGTTCGTCCACAGTGCGCGCAGCATTCCCCGGATGTCGAACCCGAAATG
>JAPOYW010000461.1 GCA_026706425.1 Gammaproteobacteria bacterium | reverse complement strand
TCGCATTACGATTTGGAAAACTCCCTTCGGCTACTGTCGCGCAATTCGCGCCCCGATGCCACCTCCTCAGCGGCTGACGCCACTGGCGCACGAGGACGGACTCGCGCAGAACGGCCAACGGCGACAGTCACCGTATCGTGTAGTCTTCGCGACGAGCCAGGTGCGCTACGAAGCACAGGGTCCGCCGACGCAGGGGTCGACGCGGACGCCAACGAGGTACCCCCATGGCCACAAAGACATCCGTTGCTCGCCGGATTCAGGCGAATCGGCGCCTCGTGAGGGACGGTGCAACGACCGACGACATTGACCGGGCAAAGGGCCGGCTCGACGCCGTGTTCTCCGCCTACTCCGGGATCGTCGCGGAACGCAGTCGGGCCCAGGCGCAGACCGACGGGTTCGTCGTGACCTGCGTCTTCGGCAGGGGCGATCTCGGACGCGCGGCCGCGTTGGCCGTCGACTTCATCGCCGATCGGGTCGGTGCGTCGGTAGCGACGGACGCCAACACCATGCGGGTTCGATGTTCCGCCACGCAGTTCGTCCAGTTCCAAAACTCTCTGTACTACGCCTCGGAACTGCAGGTTGGGCACCGTCCGAAGGCCACGCTGTCCGACCCGCCGTTGCCGACGCTGCTCGGACGGGCATTGGGCGCGATCGCGCGTCACTACGATTCGGGGCGCGGCGAGGACCGCGCGATCCCGCAGCTCGGCGTCTGGGCGAACGCCCTGCGCGCGATCGACGCCGAGGGGACGGATCAACGCCAACTCGGCCGTCGGACGGTGATCTCGAAGCGCGTGGCCGAGGTCGTGGTCAGCCGGCTCGAGCGGCGCGGTCGGGTCTCGGTCGAGGCCAGGTCGGTCCCGGGGCGGCGCGGCAAGGCGAGGATCGTGCACCTAACGCCGGAAGGCAGAGCGGCGCGGAGTGCGGCTGCCCGTCTGGTGGACACCGTGCAGGAGGATTGGCGGCAGCGTTTCGGCAACGACGGCATCGTTCAGCTGCGCGAGGCCCTCTCGTCCACCGTCGACCGGCTCCCGGTCGAACTGCCGCACTACGTCACCGGCTACGGAGCCGGCGACCCCAGCGTCACGGGCGGGGACTACGTGCTGGAAGATCCGGGGCCGCCCCGGATCCCCGCGCATGGCCAGGACTGGCCGGTCGTCATCCGGGACCCGGGCAGCACAGCCGCGGACTTGCCAATGCCGGCGTTGTTGTCGCAGGTTCTCGCGGCGTTCGCCATCGACTACGAGCGCGAGCGCCTGGGCCACCTGTCGGTGGTGTCGAACTTCCTGCGGTTCGTCGGCGACGAAGGCGTCACGCTGGAACGCGCGCAAGCGCTAGGCGGGGTCTCCGGCAACGGCAAGACCCTGCACGAACGGCACCTCGACGTCGTGGTCGAACCCGGGCGTCCCAGCGACAAACGCCGCCGCGTCTACCTGACGCCGAAGGGCCGGCGCATGCGCGACGCCTATCCGCACCTGGTCACCGAGATCGAGGAGGGATGGCGCGAGGAGTATGGCGATGCCGTCGCTCGGATGCGGTCGGCGCTCAATGAAATGAACGAGCAGTTCGACGACGACCTACCCGACTACCCCGACACGAACGGCTGGATCCATCGGCTCTGGTTCGACTGACTCGACCAATGCCGCGCTGGCTCCATGCTATACAGACGCCCAATCCCCGAAATCGAGTTGTAGTCCGATGCCACGCCCCTTCTACACCGCCCCCAGTCCCCAAGCCGTCCGCGACGAAGCCAAGCGGATCGCCGAGAGCCAGGCCGCCTGGTCCGACGAGACCGTCCAGCTGATCCGGAACCTGGACGAGTTCTCGGGGCGTTCCGCGCGAGAGGTCCGCGTCAGCCGCATATCGCGGGCCCTGGTCCAGCACGCGCTGGCGCTGGAATACGGTGCGTCCGACTGGCAGGACCTGATCTTCCTGTGCGAGACGATGGAGCACGACGACTTCACGCAGTTCCGCAATCGCGCCAGGTTCCTCGTGGAAGACCACTCACAACGGCGTCCAGTCGCGGCGGTGCGAACTGCGGAAGGCGCTGCCGGAACTCGCCGGAAAGTCGGACCGCGAGGTCTTCGATGCAAAGGTCACGCTTGCGGATGCCCAGCGGACGATCGCCAAGGAATACGGATTCGGCTCGTGGCGACGGCTGCGCGAGTTCGTTCGGAGCCATCCCGCGACCGATGGATTCCTGAACACGCCGGGTGCCGTGCCGCCGGATGTCGCCGCGATGGTCGACGCCGTTGATGCCGGGGACGCCGAGAGGCTCAAGCCGCTCATCGAAGCGAACCCGTCCCTGGTCCACGCCCGGGTCGCCAGCGACATCACCTGTGGCGACACGGTGCTACATCGTGCGGACCCCCGCGCGACCAACGGGGCGCGCATGACGAAGGGCCACCTCGAGGTCGCCCAACTACTCGTCGACACCGGCGTCGACATCGACGCCATGGGCGGGTGCGGCGACTCGTGCTTCACGCCGCCCATCGACGCGTCGTCCTGGATCGGCAATCAACGCATGGCCGCCTTGCTGCTAGAGAACGGCGCAGACCCCAATCGCGCCTATTGGACGATGGGGAAGCCCGTCCGGACGGCGGCGAATCACAAGGGCAAGGCCATCTTCAGGATGCTGGTGAAGGCCGGTGCCGACTACACCTTGTACGAAACCGTTGCGCTCGGATTCCTGAAGCTGACGCGCGAACTGCTGGAGGAGGACGCGGCAGCGGTCAACGCGCTCGACGACGGCGCTCTGCCGATCGTCCAGGCCGCCCAGGACGTGAAGATGACTCGCCTCCTGCTGCGCTACGGCGCCGACCCCAACGGGCAGGACTCCCGGGGCGTCACGGCACTCATGGCAGCGTCGCAGGCGGGCGCCAAGGACGTCGTCGAGGCGCTGCTGGCGGGCGGCGCCGAGCCGGACATCTTCTTCGCCATCGCCTCGCGGGACCGGGAAGCGGTCGACAGGATGCTCGCGGCCGACCCGGACTGCCACAGATCTGAGGCTGTTACCCCAATGATCCTGGCCGCGGCCTCGGGCGAGGCGGCGATCGTCGAAAGCCTGCTCAAGGCCGGCGCGGACCCGAACGAGGCGCAACACCGGTGGATGCAGGACTCGCCGTTGGTGACGGCCGTGTCGCATCGCCACGAACACCTCGTTCCGCTCCTCTTGGAATACGGCGCGGACGTCAACCCGCCCAAGGCGTTCAGGTGGAACATCCCGTTGACGGCCGCGGTGCGCTGGGGGAACTACGCGGGCGTGGAGATGCTGCTCGCCGCCGGCGCCGATCCGAGCATCGCCAGCGACTCGGGAGGAATCGGCAATCCGCTCGGCTGGACCGCCTTCGTCGGGGATCTCCGCTGCGCCAAGATGCTCGTCGACGCGGGCGCGGACAGGGCGACGCGAAGCCACGCGCTGATAGGGGCTGCGCACCATGGGCGTCTGTCGATCATCGAGTTGCTCGGGACGCTCGACACGGACCTGCACCATGGGCACCCCGGCGGCAATGCGATGCACCGTGCGCGGGCGAACAAACATACCGAAGCCCTTGGGCTCCTTGTCCAACTGGACAAGATCCACCAACTGCCCAAGGGGAGGCGGGACGGCATCCTAAGGCCCCGCGCGGAGTTTCTGCACGCGCTGATGGTCGATGACGCCGAGGCGCTCGAGGCGCTGATCGCAAAGCACCCGGCGTTGGTCGACCGCGACCTGGTTCGCAACGAACTGTTCCACCACGCAACGGGCAACCTCCAGGGCAAGGCGGACTTGAGACCCTTGCTTGCCGCAGTGGAAGTGCTGGTGAAACACGGGGTGCCGTGGACGATTCGCAGCGCGGTCGCCTGCGACCGCGTCGAGGAGACCGGACGGCTCGCGAACCGGCCCGAGACGCTCCGCCAAGGTCTCCACACGGCGGCCAAGTTCAACAACGTACGAGCGATGAAGTTCCTGCTCGATGCAGGTGCCGACATCGACGCGAAAGAAGGTGGTTGGGGTACGGCATTGCACGAAGCTGCCCGCTACCGGGCGTTGGAGGCGGCCGCGTGCCTGATCGAACGGGGCGCGAAGGTGAACGCAACGGATCAGTACGGGAACACGCCCCGAGCGTTCTGCCGTCCCGGAACCGAGCAGAGCGACGCCCTATGCGATCTTCTGGATTCGCATGGCGCAACCGCGTAGCGTCAATGGTCACCGGTAGTCCAGAGACGGTGGCCGACATGTATCGGGACTATGCCAACGCGGACGTGCAGGTACGCCGGTTCTACCGGCAGAACCACGAGCGCCAGACACTTGAATTCGCGCGCGCGAAACGAGCGCACTATGGCGCCTTGAACACCACGCGGATGGGAATCTGGGAAGCCTGCGAGACGCTCGACAGCCTCGTTGACGAGAGCGATCCCGACACCGGGGCATCGCAGATCGAACACTGTCTGCAGACCGCCGAGGGCATCAAGCACGACTCGCCGCCGGACGTCGCCGCGTTGCGTCCTTTCTACGAGGATCTTGTCGGCAGGTACTTCCCGGCTGAGATCCCTTGGTAGTTGAGGGCGGTCGTGATCCTCGTCCGTCCGCCGCCGCACTCCATCTGTTTCAAGAGTATCGACGGGTTTCTACCCGGAATCACGAGACAACCGCTGGAGTTCCCCGCAGCCCCTCCGAGTCAATGGCCGTCCCCAAGCAAGCCTAGGGAAATTCGCGCCCGTTGGCGGATGTAGTGCTGCAATGCCTCGAGATGCCGGTTCGATAGGTCGGGGAATGCGGGCATCCCTCTCTCAACCAGCGTCCCCTTTCGAACGACGGCCTCGAAGGCAACGTCCGACAGGATGATCGGGGACGCCCTAGGGTCGGGGGATGCGCCGCCCGAAACCGCTCCCCGCCGTGGCACTGCCGTGGCACATGTGGCAATTGACACTTGCTGGTAGTAATCACCCCAAAAGTTTGTAACTCCGCTGTTGCGAACACGGTAGATCTCAAACGGCTTGCGGTCCACTCGTACGCGCATGTCACTGTATCCGGGGGAAACCGCTTCCGCTTCCCAATGGATTACTGCGAACTCTGATTTGCAGTAGCGGGGGCGATCGCAATATGTCCTCAGCAACATTTGGAGTCCGCCCGTCTTCGACAAAGTAATCTTGACGTAACCGGTTTCAGCGCTGTCTGTAAACTCGTCAAGCTCAAAATAATACTTCTGAAATGTCCATCCGGCGGCACCCTCCACCGCTTCCTTGACGTAGAGACTCTCGCGCTGGGCGTGGGCGGGAGCGCCAGCAAGGATGATGGCAAACATCGCAGCAACGTACGTCATTAGGATACCTACTACGCTCATAGGGCATGCCGCAGTTTGCTGGGACACGTTGTTCAGTCTCATGACAATCCTCTCTTCGCGTTCAGGAAACCGGCCGACCAGACGGTCAACGGTACGCTGCAACCACACACTCCTCGGACGTTTGGCACTGAGGATCGGGGAGCCACGCAATCCGAGACGATGGGACGACCGTAATCCGCCCGAAGTCGCGACCATTTCGCGGGAACCTACGCCTTCCCGCGTCTCCCGTTTTCTCAGAGGTATGTCACGGGTTCTGGCAGGAGGACGGAGGCAAGTAGTAGTCAGCCAGACCCGAGGACGCCTTGAGGCTCCGTCCGGCCACCCGGAGGGCTTATAGCGGGAGAGCGCGCTACCATTGAGTTCCGCCATTGCCATCGCCTTTAGCCTGTTGACGCAATGCCAGCCACACTTGTACGCGACCGGCCTGACGACGTAGTGGAGAATTGACTTGTCAGCAAACGGCGGCGCCGTAAACTCCGGCGCGTTGCTGGCCTCTCGATCGCCTTCATGGCGCGCCGAATCTTCGATGCCAACATTTGTGCCTCGGGCGAGGGCATCTCGGCCAGTTGGTCCAGCACCCTCCGACCGATGTCACCCTCCCAAGTAAGAGGACCCGCATAATTGGACTCCGCGTGCAAGGTCGACACACGATTCCAAGTGCTCCGCCACCGCTGCGTGGTTGCCGGTTCGGTGCGCGAGGACTAGGGACAGCGTCTTCGCCCGCATGAGTGTCCGTTTCAAGTCAGCCTCCGCAGCGACACCCCTCAGCCTTTGCGCGAGGACGGTCGCTTCCTCGTGTGCGTCCCGCGCGATGCACAGACGGATTCGCGTACACGCAAGTTCCTCCATCTGCCGCCAGCCCCGACGCAAGTCCAGGCAGTCCTCCGGTGTCGTTGGCAGACCACCGAACTCCCAAGCCTTCTCGGCATCCCCGACCTTGTGATCTGCCAAGGAACCGATTCTGAACGGTAGGCCGCTTTGTCGTGAATGGTAGCTGAGCGATTCCGGTGATCCTACAGAATCGGTGGAACCAAGGGTCTGCTACGCCGCCCGCCAACGATCAATGATTACCGCCAGGATGATTACCGCCCCCGTGATGACCCGCTTTGTCGGTTCCGTGATTCCGATTTGCGCGAGGCCGATCTGGAGTACCGACACGATCAATACCCCGACGAACGCGCCGATGACGGATCCTCGCCCACCCATGAGGCTGGTGCCGCCAATCACCGCCGCGGCGATCGCAGAGAGTTCCAGGCCGATGCCCGCGTTGGGGTCCGCGGAGCCCAGATAGGCGGCGTTCATCAAGCCGCCGAGTCCCGCGAGCAGGCCCGAGGTGACCAACACCATGCATCGGATTCGTCGCGGATCGATTCCGGAGACTTCGGCCGCGTTTTCGTTGCTGCCGACGGCGACAATCTGGCGTCCGAAAATCGTCGATCTCAGCAGGAACTCGAACGCGACGACCAGCGTCAACGCCACTAGGATCGACGCCGAAATGCCACTCCCTCCCCACGGGATCGCAAAGGCCTGGATCTTCGCGCCGAGGTAGACCGTCTGTGAATCGGTGACGAGATACGCGAGGCCCCTCGCGACCTCCAGCATCCCCAACGTGACGATGAAAATCGGCAATCGCAGGTAGGCGCCAAGGCCGCCGTTCGCGAGGCCGGCCAATGCGCCCGCCAGAATGCCGAGGCAGGCGGCCAACGGAAGCGGCAGACCGAAAAGCGAGATTCCCGCGCCGATTACGCCGGCGCTCAACGCAACGACGGACCCGACCGATAGGTCGATTCCGCCACTGATCAGAACGAGCGTCATGCCGATCGATACGACGGTGAGCGCGGGCAATTGGTTGAATAGCGTCGAGAGCGTCGTCAGCGAGAGAAAGCTGTCGGAGATCAGGCCGAAGAAAGCCACGATCGCCAACAACGAAACGAATATCAAATTGTCCTCGAGAACTCGAAAGATCCGGGAGCCCGCTTCGGTCACGAGATGCCTCCGCTCGAGCGTCACTTACGGCACGACGACGGACGCGGGCTCGTCTTCCCGGGCGTATTCGCTGAAAGCCGCAGCGAGTATTTCCTGCTGGCTCCACTTTGTCCGGTGGAACTCGGCGACGAGGACTCGCTTAGACAGCACGAGAATTCTGTCGCATAGACTCTGCAACTCCTCCAGTTCGCTGGATACGGCGATGACCGTGATGCCGGAGTCGCGCAGGCGGACAAGCTCCTCGTGGATCGCGAGTTTCGCGGCCACGTCGACGCCCCGGGTGGGTTCATCGAGCAGCAACAGTCGAGACCCGCAGTGCAGCCATCGGGCCAACACCGACTTCTGCTGATTCCCACCACTGAGTTCGCGCATTTTCTGGTGGACGCCGTTGCTCCGGACCCGTAGCGCGTCGATCAACTTCCCCACGGCGCTGGTTTCCTTCGAACGAATCAGTCTTCCGGTTCGATCCGAGATCCGTCCGAGTCCCGCGACGGTCACATTGAACGCAAGCGTTTGATCTCGGAAAACGCCGTCCCTGGATCGGTCTTCGGCGACCAGGCCGATTCCGCATTTGATGGCTTGGCGAGGGTTTCTCACGTCAGTAGTCCGGCCGTCCTCGTGGATCTTGACGGACCCGGCAAGCCGTTTGTCCAGTCCGAAGACCGCGTCTAGGAGTTCAGTTCGACCCGATCCGGCAAGCCCGGCGATCCCCAGTATCTCGCCGCGTCGGCAGTTAAAGCTGATGGCGTGCGGAAGCTTGGACGTTCGCAAACCCGCTACCGAAAGGTGTAGGGGCGCAGTACTCTCGGATGAACGCTCGGGCACGGCGAAGTCAGCGTCCGCGCCGGCCAT
>JAPOYW010000326.1:7095-8185 GCA_026706425.1 Gammaproteobacteria bacterium | reverse complement strand
GAGCTTGGAGGTGCACGGCTAGCGGGCAAGTCCGCGGTTCCGCTCGTTGACGGATGGTGGGTCGACACCAACGTCTCCCGTGGCCAAGGGGAACAACGCTTGCGGATCGCGTGTGACGTGGCTGGGTTGGTCTTCGGTGAGGATCTGACGCTCGAGTTCCCCGCGTGAGCGATCACGTCGTGGCCAATCCCTAGGTACCGGTGAACGGGTCACCAAGTTGCGCACGATACAATCAACTCCAGACGCTGACGTGACCGACCATCGTGCGCCAGCACGGCGTTCAGTCGTCGCGCTGTTGGCACGGCTCACCGCCGTTTCGATTTGGAGATTCGAAAATGAACGAAAAGCCGGCCACGACCAACGACGAGGCGACCTCGATCCGGGCGACGCTTCGTAACACCCTAAGCGAAGACAAGGAACTGGAGGGCCGCACTTGGCGGTTCATGCAGACGCAGCCGGACGCCAAGGTGACCGATGTCATGGCCGAGATGGCGTGGGAGAGAACCGTGCCCGATATGCCAGGCTCGTGGTCAAAGCGCTCGAGACCGGCGAAGTTCCGCTCCGAAACCACTACGCCGCCGACGCAGTGGCCAAGCGCCTGGAGAGATTCACCCGTCGGCACGCGGGTCGGCTACCGCCAGATGCGACGAGATACGTCTTAGACCTTAAGGCAAAATCCGAGCAAGCAGCTGATGCCCGCCGGTCGGCAGGGATCGAGAGGGCCGCCGCCACGACCCGGAACATGGACAAGAAAAGGGCGGCAGGCATCTACGTCTACACATTGCCGCACTATCTGCGGCATCCAAAACAGCCCGCCGACGATCCCGGCTACTCCTCGAACAAGACGCTGTTGAAGGTCGGCATGTCGGATCGCGATGTGCTAGAGCGGGTGCGGCAGCAGGGGACCGGCTTGCCCGAGCCACCAGTGCTACTACGGGTGTTCACTTCCAAAGATCGACCGTTGACCGAAGTCGAGGCCACCATGCACAAGCTGCTCGGCGCGTTCGACCACAACCCCAACCGCGAGCGGGGCGCGGGCAAGGAATGGTTCCTGACTTTGCTCCCAGCATTGGATGCGCTCGCGTCGGTT
>JAPOYW010000326.1:5343-7085 GCA_026706425.1 Gammaproteobacteria bacterium | reverse complement strand
GGTTCTGGAACTGACTACCGAGTACGCCGACGAAGAGTTCGCCGACAAAGATGAGGACGAAGCATGAGCGAGACGCGCAAAGCGACGTATGCACCATGCCGTACTCGCTCGCAAGCATCCAATCGCGGATGTCGTCACCCAACCTCGCGATGGTCATCAGAGTGAACGTTGGAGAGCGTAACCGCCAAAAGGCGGTTGCAGGGGTAGATCGATTGGCGCAAGGTTCCGGTGCTTCGGAAGAGTCGGGTGATACGAAGGCCGGCACGTGGTGGGTAGAAAAGGCGCGTTGTTCACGCCAGGCGCGGGAAGGATGCCGGACGTCGTCGCCGGCAGGGCCGATGTCGAGGAGCTTCTGGCACTGGGCATCCGCGCAGCCGGGGATGGCGACGAGGGTGGCGCCAGGCCATTGCTGCTTCTCGGACCCCGTGGTGTCGGCAAGACCGTTCTCTGTACGATTGTCCAGGAGTTGGCGGGGAAGGCGGGAATGCCGACGGTCACTCTGGCCGGTGCGAGCGTCGCCACCAAGTCGGAGCTGGCGGAAGTGTTGGTTGCGCCCGGGCCACTTGACCGAGTGCGCGGCATTCGGGCAGCGGGTTTCGGAGTGGAAGCGCACGCGAAGGATGCGCCCTCGGTGGAGGACGCGCTGGCCGCAAGGGCCGAGGAGCGCGGGCTCTTGATCGTCGCGGACGAAGCGCACGAAATGGATGCCGGCGTTGCCCATGTGCTCATCAACTCGGTCCAGCGGGAGGGCCGGAAGAATGTCTTCCTGGTGTTGGCGGGAACGCCCGTACTGGACTGGAAACGGAGAGCGTGGAAAACGACCTTCGACGAGCGATTCGTGGAGAAGCGCCTGGGACCGCTGAGCAACGCTGCCGTGAGAGAGGCGATCACCCTGCCGCTGCAAAACCTTGAACAAGGCGTGGCTGTCACCGATGAGGCCCTAGAGACCGTCGAGCGCGAGTGCATGGGATTTCCCTTTTTCGTGCAGGTCTGGGGCGAACTGATCGAGCTAAGCGGGGCGATCCGTGTCGATCAGGCTCTGATCGAACGAGTGCGAGCCGGCTTTGAGGACGAGCGTGACAAGCTGTACCGGGCGCGGTGGCGAAGATTGCGTCAGTCCGGGCTCGCCGCAGGCGCTTTGGCGCTCGTCGAGGAAGGGCTTGGCACGGAGCCCATGAAGAGCGGACAGGTCTACGAGTGCGTCGCAAAATGCTACGGGCGCATGATGGGCGGCGATGGTGCGTTGGACGGCGAGAACGTCGAGTGGATCGTACGGGGTTTGGTCGCGGAAGGCGTGCTTTGGGATCTCACGGGCGGGATGGACGAGTATGTAGCGGGGACACCGCCAACCATGACCAGCTTCCTCGCGGCGAGGCCGCCACCCACAAAGCTCGAGACCGAGGGCGTACTGCGGAGATTCCTCGACGAGCAGAAGGCGGAAATGCGGGTGGATGACAGTCGTGTGGCATCAGTCGCCACACGTAGCGCTTCTTGAGTGACATCAACCTTCCGGTCTACACCATACCAGCGACGCGGCAAATCAACGGAATCCGTACGCCTGGGCCGGCAGCCAGGTCGCGAGTTCTTCCCAGCCGAAAATGATCGCGAGCCCGACTAGCTGAATGACGATGAACGGCACGACGCCTCGGTAGATCACCGGCAGATCGACCCCCGCCGGTGCGATGCCCTTCAAGTAGAACAACGCGCCACCCACCGGCGGCGTCAGGAAACTGGTCTGCAGG
>JAPOYW010000326.1:0-5333 GCA_026706425.1 Gammaproteobacteria bacterium | reverse complement strand
CAGGCACACGGCGAACATCACCGTGAACCACACCGGATCGAACCCCAATGTGCGTACCACGGGTTCGATCAGCGGCAGGATGATGAGCGTGAGTTCGAGCCAGTCGAGGAAGAAGCCGAGGATGAACGTGGCGATCAGGATGCACACGACGATCCCCGTCGGTCCGAACGGCAGGCCGAGCAACGCGCGTTCGATCAGTTCATCGCCGCCGAGGCCGCGCAGCACCAGCGTGAAGCAGACCGCGCCGATGATGGCGCCGAAGATGAACGCCGACGTGCGGGAAGTCTCCTCCACGACTTCCGCCATCATCTTGCGGTTGACGGAACCCTTGAGCGCCGCCAGCAGCAGCGCGCCGCCGGCACCCACGCCGGCGGCCTCCGTCGGCGTCGCCAGGCCGAAGAAGATGCTGCCGAGTACCGCCAGGATCAGCAGTGCCGCAGGAACCACCGCCAAGGTCAGGTCCCACGCCGCGCGCAGGGTCATGGGTTCCGCCCGAACGGCCGGGGCGTGTCCCGGTTTGAACCAGCCGATGGCCAGCAAATAGACGATGTACAGGCCCCCCAGCAGGACGCCGGGAAACACCGCGCCGAGAAAGAGATCGCCGACGCTCATGGACATGCGGTCGGCCATCACGACCAGCATGATGCTCGGCGGAATGAGGATGCCCAGCGTGCCCACGGCGCACACCGTCCCGGACGCCAGGCGTTTGTCGTAGCCGTGCTCCAGCATCGCCGGCAATCCGAGCAGACCGAGCAGCACCACCGAGGCGCCGATGATCCCGGTGGACGCGGCGAGGAGGACGCCGATGATGGTCACCGTGATGGCGAGGCCGCCGCGCACCGGGCCGAGCAGGCGCGCGAAGCCGGTGAGCAGGCTGCGTGCGATGCCGGAACGGTCGAGCAGCACGCCCATGAAGATGAACATGGGCAACGCCACCAGCACCCAGTTCTCCATCACATCCCAGATGCGATCGACGGTCATCGAGGTGTAGAACCAGTCGACGTTCGTCGGGATCGCGAAGTCCACCTGAAAGACGATCGCGAACACCGTGAACACGACCGCGAGCCCCCCCAGCACCCAGGCGATCGGGTAGCCCGAGAAGACGAGCCCGATGAACGCGACGATCATCAAGAGCGCGAGAACTTCCGCACCAGTCACGGCGGCCCGTCCGTCAGGTAGGCCCAAAGGCGCGTCAGCCGGGAGGCAACGGCGAGGAGCAGCAGCAGGAACGCCAACGGCAGCACGCCCTTCAACAACCAGCGGAACGGCAATCCGCCGGGTGACGAGGAGACCTCCGAGACGGTCCAGCTATGGGCGACGAACGGAAACGAGAACCACAGCACCACCGCGATGAACGGCAGCAGCAGCAAGAAGGTGCTGTAAAACTCGATCCAGACCTGCACACGCGGCCGGAGTCTCACCGATACCAGGTCGATGCGGATGTGGGAATCGACCCGGTAGGCGTAGGCGATGGCGATCAGGAACGCGAACGCGTTCAAGTGCCACTGCAGTTCCTCCAGTTCGATACGACCCTCCTGGAAGACGTAGCGCAGGGTGACGTTGACCACGATCACGGCGAGCAGGACGACCCAAAGCCAACTGGCCGCGCGACCGACCACGGTGAGGGCGTGGTCGACCACGCGGGAGAAGCGGGTCTCCGGTAGCTCGATTCCGGTCAAGCTCAGAAGTCCTTCGGCAAGTACGCCAGACGCCGCCACTCGCGGTAGACAGTCTGGTAGCCCCGCTGGGAATCGAGCACCGCCTTGAAGTCGGCGTCCGCAGCCGCCTCCTCGTCGAGCACCTCCTGTGCCGCGCTTTGCAGGGTTCGCAACACCTCTTCCGGGAAATAGCTCGCCGACACCCCGAGTTCCGGGAACTCCGCCACGACGGGCGCCTGCTGGTACTCGGACAGCCCCAGGCTGCGCCCCACCGAGCCCATGCAGACCGCCTCCAAGAGCCCGTGGTCGACCGGCGGCAAGCCCTCCCAGACATCGAGGTTGACCACGAAGTGGGTGGCGCTGAACGGCTGATGCCAACCCGGATAGTAGTTGTACTTGGCGATCCGGGAGAAGCCGAGAGCCTGGTCGGTGATCGGCTGCGCGAACTCCGTCGCGTCGATGACGCCGGTATCGAGCGCCTGGAAGATCTCGCCCGCCGGCAGCATCGTCACCGACGCACCGACACGCTGCATCACCTTGCCTCCTAGGCCCGCGAAGCGAATCTTGAGCCCCCCGAGGTCATCCGTTGAGTTGAGGGGTGTTCGGAACCAACCCGCCGTCTCGGGCCCCGAGATGCCGCACAAGAGCGGCTTGATGTTGTGCCGGGCGTAGATGCCCTCGGCGAGTTCCCTGCCGCCGCCGAAATGCCACCAGCCGATATACGCCCAGGGCTCGAGGCCGAACGGGGTCGCGCCGAACAGGGCAGACGACGGGATCTTGCCCTGGTCGTAGCCGAGCCACGTATACCCGGCCTGCACCTTGCGGTCGCGGACGGCATCGGTCACCGCGAACGCCGGAACGATCTCTCCCGGATCGTAGAGATCGATTCTCACGCCACCGCCGCTCGCGCGGTCGAGCGCTGAAGCGAACCAACTGGGCGTCTCCCCGGCCCCCGGCAGATTGCGCGGCGCGCTCAATGGCACGCGCCAGTGGATGCGCACCGGGACGCCCTCGTCCGAGGTCGTCGCCACGACTGTCCCGCCGCCGCCCGGCGGTCGAAGTGCCAAGCTCAACAGCATTCCGACAATCAGGGCAACCGCGGCGAATACCAGCGCCGCCCGCTTGGAAATCACGTGCGTCCAACCACCTCCATCCGTTGTTGCACTGCGTACTTGATCGCGTCGGGCAGGTCAAGCGCATCAAACCAGAAACAGAGCGTTGATACGCGACCGCGCTGACATTAATCTAATGTCAGCGACATTCAACGGGATGTTGAGCATGAGCCAGATCTCCGCACGCCTGCCCGACCGGCTGGTCAAAGGATTGGACGCCGCTGCCACCACTTTGAAACGCAGCCGCGCCGAGATCATTCGCCAAGCCGTGGAACGGTACCTCGAGGACTTTGACGACCTCGCCGTCGCCGTGGAACGGCTACGCGATCCGGCCGATCCTGTCCTAGAGTGGGATCAAGTGAAGCGTGAGCTTCTCGCTAAGGATTAAGGCGAGTGCCGCCAAGGAACTAGAGCGGGTGCCGCAGTCCCATCGGCTGCGCATCGTCGCCGCCATCGACCGGCTGGCGAACTACCCACTAGCAGGCAGCGTACTCAAAGGGGACCTTCGGGGCCTCAGGCGATTGCGTGTCGCCGACTATCGAATCCTCTACGAGGTGCGGAACAACGATCTCGTCGTTCTCGTCGTGCGCATCGCACACCGCCGCGATGCGTACCGACACTAGCCTTCGCTCACCGAATCGCCACCGGATTGATGATCATCTGCACCGCGCCCTTGATCTTGGCGTGGCCGAGCACGAACAGGAACTCGAACGCCTCGTCTCGTACCAGTGGGCCGGTGTTCATGACCTCCAGGATGTAGATGCCGTTCTCCATGAGCAGGGTTACATGGCCCTGGAACGGCCTCCGGGTTCTCGGGCGGGACGACATCAAGTCCCCAGGTATCCGCGCCGGCCGCGACGACGTTGCGACTCGCCAGGTAGTCGGCCACGTCCTCCGCCATGCCCGGTTCGCCGGCTACCCACGCTTGGGGATCCACGGCGAGCATGCCTTCCGTCCAGCCCGTGTGGAACAGCACCACGTCGCCTTCGCGGATCGGCGTACCTTGCTTCTCCTCGACGGCTTGGACGTCCGCCGTCGTGAAGAACTGACCCGCCTGCATGACCTCGACGCCGGCATGTCCCGCCATGTCCAGGACCACGCCCCGGGCGACGATGGGCGGGATCTTGTCGATGCCGAGCTTGGTGAGTCCCGTTATCTCCGCGAAGTCCTCCGCGCGGTTGCAGTTGTAGTAGACGCCGCCCGGCGCGCCCAAGTGGCCGAGGCCATCGATCTGCGAGCCGATCCCGAGCCAGGTCTGCACCAAGTCGTCGTTGTAGGCCATGTTCGGGAACGCCGCCCTGCCCTGCTGCTGCCCGGGCTGCACCACCTGCAACGCCAAGCCCCGGGGCGGGAATGCTGGCGTCGTCGCGTCGATGGTGATGCCGAGGCTGTAGGTCTTGCCGGTCTTGATGAGCTTGGACGCCGCGAGCACGCTCTCGGCCGTGATCAGGTTGGCGCTGCCGATCTCGTCCGCCTCGCCCCATTTGGACGGTTCGCAGTCCTTCTCAGCCGCAGTGGCCGACAGTCCGCAGACCGCCAATGCCAATACCGAGGATCTCGCCGTGTTCATACCTGGTCCTCCCCACGATTCTCGGTTCATTGTGTCAGCACCGTCGACGAATGTCGCCGTGCGTTGCTAGTACCAGAGAGCCTTGTCAACCACGTTGCGCAGGGGTTCGCCGGCAAGGAACCGCCGCGCGTTGTCGGCTAGCAGCGCATAACGCCGTTCCGGAATGTCGGCAGCCTCGGCGACAGCGACGTGGGGCGTAATCACCACGTTCTCCATTCGCCAAAGGGGGTGGTCGGCGGGCAAAGGTTCAACCTCGAAGACATCGAGGCCGGCACCCGCGATTTCACCTGCGGCCAGCGCAGTCGTCAGGTCTTCGAGCCTCGCGGTCATGCCCCGACCGATGTTGATGAAATACGCGGTCGGCTTCATTCGCCGGAACCGTTCAGCGTTCCACATGAATTCGGTCTCCGGCGTATGCGGTGCGGTGGTGACCACGAAGTCCGCCGTCGGCAGGTGGTCGTCGAGGGCCGTCGGCGCGTGGATCGCCGCCGGACAGTCGTGCTCGGGTCGCGGGTCGATGCCGACCACCGTGGCGCCGAGCGCCGCGCATAGCCGCGCCGTCTCCGCGCCGATGCCGCCTACCCCGTTGATCAGCACGGTCGAGCCAGCGACATTGACGTAGCCGTGCTTGCGGGCGCGGGGATCCCAGCATCCCGCTCGCTGGGCGTCCAGGTAGTAGGGAAGTCCCCTAGACAAGGCAAGCATCAGCATCAGGATGTGATGGGCGATGTGGTCCGAGTAGATGCCTCGCGGGTTGGTGATAACCACCAGGTGATCGACCAGTTCCCGGTAGTAGTAGCCCGGAAACGGCCCGGCGAACGGGTTTTGCAGCCAGCGCAGATTCTGTGCCAAGGGGAGCATCGTCGGCGCCACCCAACCATACGCGGCATCCACGTCCGCCAGAACCTCCCGCACGGCAGAGTCGTCCTCCAAGACGGCCACATCAAGGCCGGGTACATCTTTGACCAGCCGCTCTGCCCATGAGCGCATGTC
>JAPOYW010000379.1 GCA_026706425.1 Gammaproteobacteria bacterium | reverse complement strand
GGACGGCCGCCGTGATCGGGGACGCCACCGCCATCTGGTATTCGGCTTCGTCGATGGAACCCTGGGAGCGCATCCGGCGCAGCACCAGGTTGCGGCGGTTGATGGCCCACTCCGGGCCGTTGATGGGGTTGCCCGCCGTCGGCTTCTTGATGATCCCGGCAAGCATCGCCAGTTGGGCGACATTCAGTTCCTCGACCGGGCGGCCGTAGTAGGTGTGAGAGGCCGCCTGAACCCCGTAGGCCTGTTTGCCGAACGCCATGATGTTGACGTAGAGCTCGAGGATCTCGTCCTTGGTCAGCTCGCGTTCGATCTTGATGGCGAGGATCATCTCCTTGAGCTTGCGGATCATCACCTGTTCGGGACCGAAGGACACCTGCTTGGCGAGCTGCATGGTGATGGTGCTCGCCCCGGTGCGGACGTCCGAGAAGAACAGGTCGACGACATCGTTGGCGAGCGAGATGAAATCGATGCCGGCGTGGTCGTAGAAACGCTTGTCCTCGGTGTTCAGCAGGGCGTTGACGAAGTCCCTGGGAACGTCGTTGAAATCTATTGGAATCAACCGGTTGCCGAACTCCGCGACGAGCGCGCCGTCGGCGGTGAAGATTCGTAGCGGCGTCTCGAATCGGTAGTGTCTGTAGGTCTCCGTGGTCGGAATCTGCGGGTTCAAATAGAGAAAAACTGACGCCAATCCGAGAGTTGTCGCACAGACGCCGACCGCCCCCAGCCAGACAATATCCCGCACCACGTACTTCGCCAGGACGCGCAGAAACGACACCCGTGAGTTGTCCACGAGCGGCTTTCTTCCGGGCCAACGTCCGGAATTGTTGAACCACCGTCGGCCCCGCCTTGCACCGGCGGTGGGATCGCCGTCAAAGGACATGCCACGGCCCCCTCAAAGGAGTCGCCACGATGAGACTGTTCCCGCGCAATGTCTCTCCATTCACACCGACCGCACCGGCACCGGTCGAGGTGCCCTTGCTCAAGCTGCCGCAGACGCCGGTCCCGGACTCCGCAATGCGAACCCCGGGGACTGCCAAACGACGTATCCGCCGTCGTTGGCTAGGCCTCGACATCGGCTCGTCGGCAGTGAAAGTCGTCGAACTGTCTCGCGTTGACCAGTCGTACCGCGTCGAGGCGTACGCTGTCGAGCCCATGCCGGCCGGCAGCGTCGTTGCGGGGAATATAAGCGATGCGCGCGCCGTTGGCGAAGCCATCCGCAACGCCTGCAGGCGAGCCGGCGTGAAACCCAAGAGGGTGTGTGCCGGCATCCGCAACTCCGCCGTCGTCACCAAGACGCTCGAGATGGATGCGACATTGGACGACCGCCAGTTGGAGGCCGAAGTAACCCGCGTAGCCGGACGCCACATCCCCTTCCCCTTGGAAGATGTGGCCATCGACTTCGAACCGATGCACCTGTCCGCCCGGGACCCCTCCAAGGTCGACGTCCTGCTGGTCGCCTGTCGCGTGGAACACGTCGCGCAACGCCAGGAAGCAGCGGAGCTCGCCGGGTTGAGTCTCGATGTCGTCGATGTCGAAAGCCATGGCACACACCACGCAGTGGTGTGCGCCGCCGGGAGCAGTACGCCCGTGGCGCTGGCCGACATCGGCGCCGGCACGACTACGGTGATGCTCGTCGACGGGGACTCCGCCGTCACGCGGGAGGAACCATTCGACCTGTCCCTCGACACCTCGGGCGAAGATCGTGCCGACAGCCCACCGCCCGGTCGCGCAATCGAAGCGTCCACCGTGGATTCCCTACTCGCCCTGCTAACCCGACTCCTGCGTCTGGTACTCCTGGCAAGCCGTTTGGAATCCGTCGACCGCCTGCTGCTTGCCGGGGGCGGTGCCACGATCCCCGGACTTGCCGAGGGCGCGGCGGAACGTCTGGACATGGCGGTGGAGGTCGCCGATGTCTTCCGCGGCATGGCGGTCGCGGCGCGAACCGACCGGGCATCGCTCCCCGATCTCGCGCCCGCCCTGTTCACCGCCTGCGGCCTGGCGGTTCGCGGATTCGCCGAGACCCGAACATGATCGCCCGCATCAACCTGTTGCCCTGGCGGCAGCGGCGAAGGGACCGGCAACGACGTGCATTCCTCGTCCAACTCGGCATCGTCTTCGCAGGCTCCGCCTGCCTCGTGTTCCTGGCGGCCTTGGTTCTCGATGGGCGGATCGCAAGTCAAGACGCGCGCAACGAGTTCCTGCGTTCAGGCCTCGTGGAACTCGAACGCCAAGCCGACGCGATCTACGAAGTCCGACGACGCACGGACGAAACCCTCGAACGCCTCCAGGCACTAGCGGACCTGCGGCGCGGCCGAACACGCACCGTGCGCATCCTGGAGGAGCTCGCCCGAACCGTGACGCCGGGTGTTCACTACACCTCCCTGGTCAAGCGCGGAACGCACATCACCGCCCACGGCGTCGCCCGCTCCAACCACGCCGTCTCGGCACTGATGCGCAGCCTCGAGGCATCCGAGCGGTTCGAGGCGCCGAGGCTCAAGGGCATCGAGGAGATGCGCGCCACCGAGGAAGCCGACCACGCCGCCGTCTTCGAACTGACCTTTGCGACGTCCGTCCCCACAGCGCAGGACAACGGTTCGTGAACATGGACCTGTCGATGGACTTGGCCGACCTCGAGATCGCCGAGATCGGTGCCTGGCCCGCCGTGGCGAAGGCCGCCTGTTTCGGGATTCTGGCGACGACGGTCCTTGCCCTCGGCTACGTCGTCGCCGTCGCGGACAAGCGTGCCGCGCTCGCCGGTGCGGAACAACGCGAAGTCGACCTGCGTCGCGAATTCGACGAACTCGCCAAAACAGCCGCCGGATTGGATACCCGTCGGGCCGGTCTTGCCGAGGCAAGGGCCGCGCTGGACGAAATGCTCGCGCGGCTGCCAGTCGACGCCGAGGTGCCCGGGCTGGTCGAAGACATATCCCGGGCCGCCCTCGACCACGACCTGGTCATCGATCGGATCGAGCTAGGCCCCGAACGCCTGGCGGGGTTCCACCGCGAATTGCCGATCGCCATCGGCGTCGTCGGCGACTACCACGACATCGGGGGTTTCGCGGGCGACATCGCGGGGCTTTCCCGGTTGGTGACCCTGCACGACTTCGACCTGACGCCTCGATCGGGACCCCGCGACCTCGAACTCGCGATCGAAGCCAGGACCTATCGCTACGCCGAAAACGCGCCAAGGCCACACCCACCCGCCGGGCCGCCGGGTCAACCCATGCCGCCCCGAACATGAGGGGCTTACGCTACATTGGATGCGTAGCGCTCGCGCTGTCCAGCGGGTGCGGCGGTGCGGATCTGTCCGATCTCGAGCGACTGCTCGACAAGGCCGCCGAGTCGTCCGCGGCTGCTGCGCCCATACCGCCGACGCATGGCGGGCCCGGGTTCGAGTACCGGGCCATGACCGAACGAAGTCCGTTCGAGCCCTTCGCGGAGGTGGCGGGAGCAGGTGCTTCGCAAGCGCCGGACCCCACCCGCTCCCCCCAACCGCAGGAACTCTTCCCCCTTGGCCAACTGGAGATGGTGGGGACGCTTGCCGGGCGCGGCAGGATCCTCGCGTTGATCCGCGATCCGGTTGGCATCACCCATCCCCTCGCCGTTGGGGACTACCTCGGGCGCGACCATGGCCGAATCACGGCGATACGCGGGTCAGGTATCGACATCCTCGAACTCGTCGAGGACGGTCGGGGGGGCTGGACGGCGAGGGCACGCGCCCTCGAGCTGAGCGAATCCCACGGGGCGGAGGAGAGTTTGGCGGAAACCGACAACGGAGGTAACGAAAAGTGACGAATCGCCAGAGCACTGTGCCGGCAGTGCGCCGAAACCCGGTCATTCGCTCGATGGTATTGGCGGGTGCGTTGGCGGGTTGCACCGGCAACGCAGCCGAGGACCAAGTCGGGGATGCCGATCCCGTTCGGGAGCAACCGATCGCCTACACCGGGGAGCGGATGAGCGCGAATTTCCAGGACGTGGAGGTCCGCAGCGCCCTGCAGCTGATCGCGGACTTCGCGGGCTTGAACCTGGTCGCCGGCCAGGCCATCGAAGGGCGCATGAGTCTGCGCATCGTGGATGTGCCGTGGGACGAAGCACTGGATCTCGTACTATCCATCAACGGACTCGGCAAGCGCCGCTCGGGCTCGGTGCTCCTCGTCGCACCCGCCGCCGAAATCGTCGAGCAGGAACGGCTGGAGCTTGAGCACCGAAAGGCGCGCATGGAGCTGGCGCCCCTGACCCGCGCGTTCATCCGCCTCCGCTATGCCGATGCAACCGCCCTGGCGAACCTGCTCGCTGGCGATGGCGCGATGCTTTCCGAACGCGGCCGCATGCTGGCCGATCCCCGAACCAACTCGCTCGTGGTCACCGACACCGCAGCCAACCTCGCAGACTTGCGCGGCGTGATCGAGCAGCTCGACGGCCCGGTTCGGCAGGTTCAGATCGAAGCGCGCATCGTCAACGCCAACGCCAACTTCTCCGAGGAACTCGGCATTCGCCTCGGCGGCGCGGTGTTCACGGCGAACGCACTCCCGTCCATCAGGGACGAGCCGGCGGGCGACGACGGCGACGGCCATCCCGAGGGACTTGTCGCCCACCTCGGCATCGCAGGCGACGGCGCATCCGGCGTCGTCGTCGGCATCGCCGACGCCCGCTACCTGTTGGACGTGCAGCTATCCGCGATGGCGGCCGACGGCCGCGCCGAGATCGTCGCCCGGCCGAGCGTGATTACCGCCGACAAGCGCCTCGCCACCATCGAGTCGGGCGTCGAGATTCCGTTCCAGCAGGCAACCAAGTCCGGTGCCACGTCGATCGCCTTCAAGGACGCCGTATTGCAGCTGGAAGTGACGCCGCAGATCACGCCCAACGAACGGATCGTCATGGAGCTCACGGTCAAGCAGGACACGGTAGGCCGCATCTACCACGGCGTGCCGAGCGTGAACACCACGCGCATCACCACGCAGGTCCTGGTGGACAACGGCCAGACCGTCGTGCTCGGCGGAATCTTCCAGACGGACCGGCACCAAGCCACGGTGCGAACCCCTCTGCTGGGCGATCTGCCCGTTGTCGGACGCTTGTTCCGGCGCACCCTGGAACGCGACGACAAGCAGGAACTGTTCGTCTTCATCACCCCTTCGATCGTTCAGGAACCAACCGGTGGCCAAGCGCGCATGGCACCCGGCCAATAGGCGCGTTAAGGTGCGCGAACCAAGGATTTCGGATCATGACCACACGTAACGTGTATCTAGTCGGCATGATGGCGGTGGGCAAGACCACCGTCGGACGCAATCTGGCCTCGCGCCTCGAGTTCACCTTCCACGACACCGACCAGGTCATCGAGAGCCGGGCCGGCGCGGACATCTCGTGGATCTTCGAACTCGAAGGCGAAGAGCGGTTCCGGGACCGGGAGCAGCAGGTGATCGAGGAATTGACACTCCGCGAAGGTGTCGTGCTCGCCACCGGCGGGGGTGCCGTGCTGCGCGAGGCGAACCGGACCCGGCTCCGGGAACGGGGCATCGTCGTCTACTTGAGAAGCGGTGTCGATCTCATCCTCGAACGCACCCGCAGCGACCGTCGCCGTCCGCTGCTCCAGGTGGACGACGTGCGGGAACGGATCGAGACGCTCACCGCCGAGCGCGGCCCGCTCTACGAATCCGTCGCCCACCTGACAATCACGGTGGATCGCCGACCGCCCAAGGCGATCGGCAACGACATCCACGATCTGCTCAAGGGCTCCGGGGAACCCGGTGCCACCGAAACCGCGGCGAACATCCACCGGTGCGCGTTGTGATCGAGCGAATCGACGTAACGCTCCCAGGCGAGCGCGGCTACCCGATCCTGCTCGGCAACGGTCTACTGGGCTCCCCCGACCTCCTCGAACCGTACATCGGCAACCAGGCCCTGGTCGTCACCAATGTCGCCGTCGCCGTTCTCTATCTCCCCCAGGTGCGGCGGAGCCTGGTGGGCGTGGAGCAGGTCGACGTCGTCGAGATCGGCGACGGCGAGACGTCCAAGACCCTGGATACCTACGCGGCGATTCTCGATGCGCTGATCGACAAGCGCCACAACCGGTCGACGACGGTGGTCGCCCTCGGCGGCGGCGTGGTCGGCGATGTGGCGGGATTCGCCGCCGCCACCTACCAGCGCGGCGTAGGCCTCGTGCAGATTCCGACAACGCTCCTCGCGCTCGTGGATTCCTCCGTGGGCGGCAAGACCGCCGTCAATCATCCGAGCGGAAAGAACCTCATCGGCGCCTTCCATCAACCGCAGGCCGTGATCGCCGACGTGGGGGTGCTGGCAACGCTTCCCGAACGCGAGTTCCGCGCCGGTCTCGCGGAGGTGATCAAGTACGGGATCATCGCCGACGCGGCGTTCTTCGGCTGGCTCGAGTCGCATATCGACGATCTGCTGAGCCGCGACCCCGCCAGTCTGGTTCATGCCATACGACGATCCTGCGAGATCAAGGCCGAAGTGGTCGCCGACGACGAGCGCGAGCAAGACCGCCGCATGATCCTCAACTTCGGCCACACCTTCGGCCACGCCATCGAGGCCGCCACCGCCTACGAGCGGTTCCTGCACGGCGAGGCGGTCGCCGCCGGCATGGTCATGGCCATGGACCTATCCGTGCGGCTCGGCAGGAGCAACGACCAGGATGCGAAAAGGGTACGTCGGCTGATCGAACGGTCGGGACTCCGTGCCGAGGCGTTGGATGTCGACGTGGAAGCCATGCTGGACGCGATGAGCATGGACAAGAAGGTGATGCAAGGTCGTCTGCGCCTCATCGTATGCGACGGCATCGGTGCGGTGTCGGCTACGAGCGACGTACCGGAGCAGACCCTTCGACGGGCGATCGCGCTCGGTCGCTAGCGTCGCCGCAACTCTCTCGCGACACGCACAGCTTCCATGTTATAACTGTGTTGTAACGGCATGGGTGCAGACCATGATCAAGACCCTGCAACGCCACGGCAACAGCCAAGCACTCGTACTGGACAAACCTATCCTGGAGATGCTCGGCGCGGGCGAGGACACGCCACTGCAACTGTCGGTTTCCGGCGGATCGCTAATCGTGACGCCCGTGAACACGGGCGTTGGACGCGACGGGATCGACCGCGCGTTCGAAGACCTCCAACCACGTTACGGTGACATGCTTCGTCGCTTGGCTGAATGACTCGTTTTCTTTCGGTGGACGATGTCAACCGTTTGCACGATCTGACAATCAGTCGGCACGGCGGCTCGGCGGGCATCCGGGACAGCGCCTTGCTCGACGCCGCCGTGGCGATGCCCATGCAGAGCTTCGGGGGCCAATATCTCCACGAAGGCATCGCCGCCATGGCAGCCGCCTACCTCTATCACATCTGCCAGGCACACGCCTATGTGGATGGCAACAAGCGGACGGCCGCCCTTGCATCCTTGGTATTCCTGACCGTCAACGACACGGGCCCGCTCCCATCGCCTGTAGAGTTGGAGCGTGTCACGATGGCCGTCGCCCGTGGCGAGACGTCGAAGGGAAAACTCGTGGAATGGTTCGTGGCGAGCCTCGATCCAGGTCCGGAAACGAGCTAGCGCAGACGCAACAGGAGTCGAACATGCCAACAACCAACCGCAAGGTCGTCATGAAGCAGCTACCGGTCGGCGTGCCGACGCCCGCCGACTTCGAGATCGTTACCGAGTCGCTGGGGGACATCGAAGACGGCCAGATGCTGCTCCGGACGCGCTGGCTGACCCTCGATCCCTACATGCGGTCGGTCTTCATGCCGCGACCGGACAACCTAGGCAAGACCGTGATCGGCGGCACGGTCTCCGAGGTCGTCGAGAGCAGGACGCCAGCCTGGGAGGCAGGCGACCTGGTCGTCGGCTACTACGGCTGGCAGGAGCACAGCATCGGGACGCCGTCGGACCTGCAATGGAACAACCCGAACATGCCGAACCGGAAGTGGGATGGTTCTCTCGGACCTCCATCAACGGCACTGGGCGTTCTCGGCATGACCGGCTATACCGCCTACGAGGGGCTCCTGAACGTCGCCAAGGTCAAACCCGGCGAAACCGTCGTGGTGAGCGCCGCCAGCGGCGCCGTCGGCCAGGTCGTGGGCCAACTGGCGAAGATCCACGGCGCGCGTGCGGTCGGCATCGCCGGCGGGCCGGCCAAATGCGGCTTCTGCGTCGATGAACTCGGCTTCGACGCCTGCATCGACTACAAGGCCGGAAACCTGGCCGCCGAGCTGGCCGCAGCGACGC
>JAPOYW010000235.1 GCA_026706425.1 Gammaproteobacteria bacterium | reverse complement strand
GCAGCGACGAACCACTCCTGATCGACGAGATCTTCACTCCCGACAGCTCTCGATTCTGGCCCGCCGACCAGTGGCGGCCCGGTGGCGAGCAACCGAGCTTCGACAAGCAGTACGTGCGCAACTACCTGGAAACCCTGGTTGCGGACGGGAGGTGGGACAAGACACCCCCGGGACCGGCGCTGCCCGACGACGTCATCGCCAATACGATGAGCCGCTACCTCGAAGCCTACCGGCGGTTGACCGGCCGGGAACTGTTCGGCTGAGCGGGACGATAGGTGCCGACCCTCAAGTACGGCTGCAATCCGCATCAGGCCCAGGCGGCGTTCGAGTCGCACGCGGTGCGCGTGCGAAACGGCGCGCCGTCGATGATCAACATGCTCGATGCGCTGAACGCCTGGCAACTGGTGGCGGAACTCGGCGAAGCCCTCGATGCGCCCGCTGCGGCGTCCTTCAAACACGTCTCGCCCGCCGGCGCCGCCGTCGGCGTGCCGTTGTCCGACGACCTGAGACGGGTCTACGAGGTGGGCGACCGGGACCTGTCGCCGCTGGCCGCGGCCTACGTGCGCGCCCGGGGTGCCGATCCCAAGTCCTCCTTCGGAGACTTCGTGGCGCTCTCCCATCCGGTCGACGAAGCCACCGCCTCCTATCTCAAGGGCGTCGTCAGCGACGGGATCGTGGCGCCCGGATTCGAGGAGGGCACGCTGGCCACGATCGCCGCGAAGAAGGGCGGCTCGTTCGTCGTGATCGAAGCCGATCCGGACTACCGGCCACCGGCGGTGGAATCACGCGAAGTCTTCGGCGTCGCGCTGACCCAGGAGCGCAACAACCGCCGGCTCCGGCTTGAGGATCTCGACGACCTCGTCTGCGGGGAACTCAACGACACGGCGAAGCGCGACCTGCTGCTCGCTCTCGTGGCCCTGAAGTACACCCAGTCCAACTCCGTCGGCTATGCCCTCGACGGCCAGATGATCGGCATCGGGGCCGGCCAGCAGTCGCGCGTGGACTGCACGAAGCTCGCCGGCGCCAAGGCGGATGTCTGGCACCTGTCGCGGCATCCGAAAGTCCTCGGGATCGCCTTCCGTCCCGGAGTCCGGCGCCAGGAACGCATCAACCGGCGCGTACGCTACATCGAGGGCGACCTCACGCCCGGGGAACAGGAGGAGTTCACCCGAGCCGTGGTCGACGAACCACCCGAGCCCCTCCTCCCCGACCAACGCGCAAGCTGGCTAGCCGACTGCAGCGGCGTCGCGCTCGCCAGCGACGGCTTCATTCCCTTCCGGGACAACATCGACCACGCCGCCCGGCACGGCGTCTCGTTCATCGCCCAGCCCGGCGGCTCGACCCGGGACGCCGAGGTCGCCGAAGCCTGCCGCGAACACGGCATCGCGATGGTGCATACGGGCTTGAGGCTCTTCCACCACTGATCGGTGGTCGGCATCGACTGGCAACGCTACAAGGCGCTCTGCGACCAGCCCGACGTGTTGTCGCGCTGGATGCTCGAGGAAACGGCATCGCTGCTTTCCGGCGAGACCCGGTCGGCTCTCCTCGCGATCCTGGGCGGCACGCCCTTCCCCAAACCACCGGACCACAAGGGCGGTAGGGACACCGACATGTTCGCCGTCGACCTGCCACCGGACGTCACCCGTTCAATCGTCGAAGTCGTCGGCGACGCGTCACAACGGGGCCTTCAAACGCCCCGGAGCACCAAGATCGGCGGCTTCGCGACTGCGTGGCGGGAACTGCACACCGCAAAGGCGGCGGCCCGTGTTTGACCGCGTATTCGTCGCCAACCGCGCCACGGTTGCACGGCGCGTGGTGCGTGCCTGCGACAAGCTAGGCGTCGAAACCGTCGCCGCGTACGCGGATATCGACAGCGCCTCGCCGCATCTTGCCGAGGCCACCGCCACCGCCCGGCTGCCGGGGTATCTCGCCGCCGACACCTACCTAAACGGCGCGAGGCTGATCGAACTCGCGCGCGGGACCGGTTGCGACGCCCTGCATCCGGGCTACGGCTTCCTCGCCGAGAACGCCGCGTTCGCCCGCGAAGTGGCCGAAGCCGGCCTCCGCTTCATCGGTCCCGACCCGCGCTGGATCGAACGCCTGGGCGACAAGACCAAGTCCCGCGCGGCAATGGCCGAAGCCGGGTTTCCCGTCAATCGCGGGAGCGACGACCTCGACGATGTCGAAGCACTGACCGATGCCGCGCGCCGCATCGGCTTCCCCGTGCTCCTGAAACCCGCTGCCGGGGGCGGCGGCATCGGGATGATCCGGGTCGACACCGAGCCCGAACTCGCCAACGCCTTCGCAACGGCACGGGCCCAGGCGCTGCATGCCTTCGGCGACGACAGGGTCTACCTCGAGTCCTGGCTTGCCGAACCACGCCACATCGAGTTCCAGGTGGTCGGCGACGGCGACACCACGGTGGGTGTTCTGGAACGCGAGTGTTCGATGCAGCGTCGCCACCAGAAGGTCATCGAGGAAGCACCCGCGCCCGGCTTCGACCGAAGGCGACTCGCCGAGATCGAAGCGCTCGCCGCAAACGCCCTCTCCGGCTACGACAGCCTCGGCACGGTCGAGACGCTGCACGCCGATGGCGAATTCGGTTTCCTGGAGGTGAACACGCGCCTGCAGGTCGAGCACGGCGTGACGGAGGAGATCACCGGCGTCGATCTGGTCGAAGTCCAGATCCGCATCGCCGCCGGCGAGAAGCTAAGCGACATGCTCCCCGCCGCTCCCCAAGCGACTGGCCATGCCGTCGAGGCGCGGATCTACGCGGAGGACTCGCGGCGAATGCTGCCGTCAACGGGGCGCCTTGCCGTCTACCGCCCGCCCGAGATGACCGGCGTGCGCATCGAGTCGGGCTATGCGGAAGGCCAGTGGGTGACGCCGTACTTCGATCCGCTGCTCGCCAAGGTGATCGGTCGCGGCGCCACCCGCGAGCAAGCCGTCGGCCGCACCCTCGTCGGGGTGAAGGCATTCGACATCGGCGGCGTCGAGACCAACCGGGCGCTGCTCGAAACGACGCTCGGCAGCGAGCCGTTCATAGCCGGTCGGCTACATACCGGGTTGCTCGCCGAACTGCTGTAGCCGAACCGCTGTAGATGCGAACGGGTAAACGGGCGGCTAGGAAAGCAGGCCCCGAACCCGCGCCAGCAGCTCGGAAGCCGTACAGCGCGGCGCCACCAGCCAGTCGCCGACCTGCGCCAGATCCTCCCACGACGCCACGCGTTCCACGAGCATAGCCAGCGAAGCCGCGGTCGGCGCGTCGAATCTCGTCTCGGCCTGGCGAATCAACAGCGCCCGCTGATTCGACCGCGCCCGTGCTTCGGCGGCGTCCGCCCGCGCTTCGGCGGCTGCCCTGGCCGCCGCCTCCGCCTCCCGTTCGGCACCCTCCTCCTCCGGCGTGCGAAGGTCGCGTCCCGAGGCCGGATCGAACAGCCTGAGCTCGGCGCCCCGGAGCCACAGACAGATGCCGAGCGCCTTGCTCCGCAAACCCCGCTCGCCGTTCGGGAGCAAGACCTCGTCCATCCGCCGGTAGCGCCGGCCCGCGAGCGCCAGACCCTGGAGCGCCGGCGACAGCCATTCGCCTCGCGGGTCGTAGAGGAAATACTCGCCGACGCCCCATTGCGCGTAGCGCCGGCGCTTGGTGCGCTCGTCCTCCCGGCGCGTCGACTTCGAGGTGATCTCCAGGACGAAAGCCGGCGGTTGCTCTTCCCAGATCTTGTAGAGATCCCGAGAGCCCGCCTCGACCCCGAAAGCCACGAAGATGTCCGGCGAAAGGTGCCGCCGCGGATTGCCCGGTTCGTCGTACACGAGCAGGTTCGAACCCACGTAGACGTCGTCCCGGGAGGCAAGCAACTTGCGAATACCGTAGGCGGCGCCCGCCAAGCGCAGATAGTGGAGATCGGTCTCCGCCACGGGTCTGCCGTCCGACGTGGGGTACTCAACGGGATCGCCTTGGGCGACCAGTGCTTCTGCCATGTCTCGGTCCAGAACGCGGGCACGACGACCAGCGGTCAACGTAGCACAGCCGTCGAGGGCCGCTCAAACATCGCTGCAATGGCTCTGTTTCGTGCAGGCAAGGGGTCATCGATCTCTCCCGGTGGTGTTTGCCGGAGATTGTCGATCGCCGGCGAACGCAACGCCGCCAGCCAAACCCCCAAGACCGGGTAGGAAAACCGCCGCGCCTTTCTGTGAGACGTTGGCTCGATGGGTCTTGACAACGACCTGCGCGAGGATGCGGAGAACCGGCACCATGCCCCTATTGGCCGGCGATTCTGCTATAAACGCCCGTTCCGCAACGGGGTCTTCAATCCATGGCACGGCTCGAAATCGAAAGCGAAGTCACCGGCAACGTGTGGAAGGTCGAGGTAGGAGCCGGAGCGCGTGTGGATGCGGGCGATGTGCTGATGATCCTCGAGTCCATGAAGATGGAGATTCCCGTGCAGGCACCCGAAGCCGGCACGGTGTCGGAACTCCGGGTGGCCGAGGAGGACGCCGTCGAGGAAGACCAGATCATCGCAGTCCTCGAGACCTGAAGCTCGGGCCAAGAACATGAGCTGGGAAGAGGAAGTCCGCGAAATCCATCGCCGTCGGCGTTTGGCCAAGCAGCAGGGCGGCAAGGAAGGGATCGCCAAGCAGCATGCGCGCGGCCGGCTGACCATCCGCGAGCGCATCGACGGCGTCCTGGACCCCGGCACCTTCCAGGAGCAGGGCCAGGCTACGGCCATCCCGGACTACGACGACAACGACAAGCTACTCGGCTTCGTGCCGGCCAACTACGTGGTCGGTTTCGGTCGAATCGAGGGCCGCCGTGTGGTCGTGGGCGGCGAGGACTTCACTTTGAAGGGCGGCTCGCCCAACGCCGCGGGTCTGCGCAAGAGCGTCTACGCCGAACATCTCGCCGTCCAGTACAAGATTCCGCTGGTGCGATCCCTGGAAGGTGGCGGCGGCAGCGTCAAAGGCGGTGGCGGCCGTCGGGGCGGAACGGTGGGGGAGCCCGTCTACTCCGCGCACCGTTTCCGCATCATCGCCGATGCCATGGGCGAGGTGCCGGTCGTGTCCATGGCGGCGGGCGCGGTGGCCGGTTTTCCGGCCGGGCGGCTCGTGGCCTCGCATTTCTCCGTAATGACCCGCCATACCGCGCAGGTGATGATTGGCGGACCGGCCCTGGTCGAACGCGCGCTCGGCGTCAGCCTGACCAAGGACGAACTCGGCGGCGCCCACATCCACGCCAAGAGCGGCATCATCGACAACGTCGCCGAGGACGAGCACGACATGTTCCGGCAAGTCCGCCGGTTCCTGAGCTATCTCCCCGGCAACGTCCACCAACGCGCGCCGCGCATCGACTGCCACGACGATCCCGAGCGCATGGAGGAGGAACTTCTCACCGCCATTCCCCGGGATTCCAACGCGCCCTTCGACATGCGCGAAATCCTCGCCATGATCACGGACCGTGATTCGTTCTTCGAGCTTGCCCCCGAGTACGGCGCCAGCCAGATCGCCGGCCTCGCCCGTCTCGATGGGCAGCCGGTCGGCGTGCTGGCCAACGACAACCGGGTCTACGCCGGCGCGATGACCGCCGAGGCGGGCCAGAAGTACCGCCGCTTCGTCGAGATGTGCGACACCTTCCACATTCCCATCGTCAACTTCGTCGACCAGCCCGGCTTCATGATCGGTCCCGAGGCCGAACGCAACGGCACGATCCGCTACGGCATGGCCGCCGTCGCGGCCGCCGCGCAGGCGAGCATTCCCTGGGCGGCGATCCAGGTCCACAAGGGCTTCGGCGTCGCCACCGCCGCCCACTACGCCCCGGACAACTACGTGCTGGCCTGGCCTTCCGTGGAATCCGGCGCATTGCCGCTGGAAGGTGGCGTCGCGGTGGCCTTCCACCGGGAAATCGCCGCCGCCGCAGACCCCGACGCCAAGCGCCGCGAACTGGAGAACCGGCTGCGCAGCGCCCGCTCGCCATACCCCCGCGCCGAGTCCTTCGCGGTGCATGAACTGATCGACCCGCGGGAGACGCGTCCGGTGCTGTGCCGTTGGATCGACTGGATCCAGCCCCGCCTCGACGAACTCAAAGGACCTACGCGGTTTCCGATGCGGCCGTGACTTGGTGCATGGCGAACGCATTGACGTGACTCATGCTTCGAGACGGATGAGACACATTCGCGAGTATCCTGCCGGACGGGCGCCCGGCGCTCGTCTCACGCTTCCTTGCGGACGACGAAGTCGACCCGGGCTATCGCTCGCCCGCCGGCGAAAGCCAGCAGGCCACCGCTCGCGAAGAGCACGCACGCGAGTGCAAGGAGCCCGGTGGGATCGGTCTCCGGGGCCACGAGGAAGACTCCAGCGTCGGCTGCGCTTGCGGCTGCCAACGGACCCGCGAAATCCGGTTGAGTCGTCGTTCTGGAACATCGGATTGCCAGCCATACGAGACAGCAAAGCGCCAAGAATCGCCACTGATGCGATGATCGTGAGAACGACTGCCATCGCCGTCGCGGCGTATCCGGGGACGAACGCACCGCCAATCCATTGCCGAAGACGCCCGAGGCAGTCGGCCGCCCAGAGTGCGCCTAGGAGCGTGGCACACAGGTAGACCCAGTTCGCGCCGCCCGCTGTGACGAACACGATGCAGATCATGGCGCCACAGAGCCACTGCACCAAGAATCTGCGGCTCGGGAACAGCAAGGTGGGCGGAGGAAAGGTCATGAGGTCATGGCCACGAACAGATCCTCCAGCGTGGTGTGTTCGGTTCGCACAGCGGGGTCGAGACCGCATTCCTCCGGATCCCACACCCAGAAGCGTCCGTCGTCCTGCGCCAGCGTCCGTTCAGGCGGCGGATAGGGCGGTCGCCCGACCCGGACCGTTCGAACGCGTTCCTTGATGTCGTCCAGCGTAGCGGTGCAGACGATGCGCCCGTCGTGCAGAACGGCAATGCGCGAACAGACCCGTTCGATGTCGCTGGCGATGTGGCTGGACAGCAGGATGGTCTGCCCCGTGCTGGCGTTCGAGTCCATCGACGTCCTCAAGAAACGGCGCCGGGCGGCGGGATCCAGGCTGGCAACCGGTTCGTCCAGAACCAGCAGGTCCGGTCGATGCCCGATGCCGAGCAGTATGGCGACCTTCTGCTGGTCGCCAGGCGAAAGAAGGTCGATCTTGCGGTCCCCCAGACGCCACCCGTCTTTCAACGAGGCGACCATTTCGTCATCCCAGGCATTCCCGTAGTGGCGGCCCACGAACCGGAGGCACTCGTCCACCTTCATCCAGCCGAAGCCGTCGAATTGCTGCGGGACGAATCCGATCCGTTTGCGCACGCTTGCTGGGGAGTCCCACGCGGCCGCGCCGAACACGCTGGCGCGGCCCCGGTCGGTTTTCACGAACCCGAGCGCAGCGCTCATCAGCGTGGTTTTCCCGCTGCCGTTGAGGCCGAGGAGCCCGGTTACGGTGCCGGGTTCGAGGGTCAGGTCGACACCCGCGAGAATGTGTCAATCCCGAGCGTCCAACGACGTCGAGGACTCGGTGGGATCGCACGGGACCGGCCCACGCGGGGACGCAGCTCAAATACCCAATTCGGCGTCAGCGCTCCGTCGAGTGATACGCTTGCCAGCGCCACAATGGCGGAGCCGCGCAATGCATATTGCCCAGAACGTCCGAACCGCCCTTTGGGCCGCGTTCCTCGTTGCCCCGATCACGCCGTCCGCTGAAGACCCAGCCGTCGAGACCGACCCGGTGGAGAGCCGTCTCGCCAGCTTGCCGCCGCTGATCGACCGGCAGATATTCTTCGGCGACCCCGAGATCTCCGGTTCCCAGATCTCGCCGGACGGCAAGTGGATCACGTTCCGCAGGCCCTACAACGATGTCATGAACATCTACTTGAAGGGCGTCGACGCGCCGTTCGATGCCGCCCGACCCATCACCGCCGACACCGAGCGTCCGGTGGGCGGCTATTTCTGGACCGAGGACAGCCGGTACGTGCTCTACGTCCAGGACAAGGGCGGCGACGAGAACTACCACGTCTACGCCGTCGATCCCGCGGGCGAGGTCAACGAAACGACGGGCGTACCCGATGCCCGCGACCTGACGCCCATCGAGGGCGTGAGGGCGTTCATCTACGCCGTGCCCGAAGCCACGCCGAACCGCATCGTCGTGGGCATCAACGACCGCGACCCCGCATTGCACGACGTCTACCGACTCGACATCGACACCGGGGAGCGCGAGCTGCTGATCCAGAACGACAGCAACGTCGCGGGTTGGGTCACCGCCCTGTCC
>JAPOYW010000497.1 GCA_026706425.1 Gammaproteobacteria bacterium | reverse complement strand
TCGGGACAGTCGGCGAGGTGTCGGCGCAGGCTTGCGGCGGTCTCGTCGTCGAGCCTGCCGTCGTCGAAATCGATCAGTCTGGGTCCTGCATCCTTACAAAGCATCCTTGAGCTCCTCGTGTTGGCGCAGTTTGCGCAATGCGCCGTAGAGACGCGTCTTCGCCGTGTTCGGCGAGATGCCGAGCTGGCCGGCGATGTCGTCGAAGGTGAACTCCTGGAAGAACTTCAGTTCGACGACGTGGCGCTGCTCCGGCGGCAGTCCGGCCAGTGCCGTGGCGATCGGCCGGTTGGCATCAGCTAGCGGTTCGGTCGCGACCGCCTCGCCATCGACGCCATCCCATGCCGTCTCGTCCAAGGGTACGGCCACACGGCGTCTGCGCAGGTAGTCCGTGCAACGGTACGCGGCGATGCGGAACAGCCAGGCCGCAAAGGCGCCATCGCCCCGGTAGCCGGGCAGGTTGCGCAAGACGCCCACGAACACCTCCTGCATCAAATCCAGCGCATCGTCCGGGTGGCCGATCATCCGTAGCGCGTAGTTGTAGACACGCTGCTGGTAGCGGCCCACGAGCTTCGTCCAGGCGCTGTCCGATCCCGCCAAGGCACGCCTTACCAAGGCTTCGTCGGAAGCGTCAATCCGCATCGGTGCTGCCCGGAGAGTTCATTCAGTCTGTCGAGGTAACGGCCCGGAAAGTTTGCCCGCCGCCGCACTTCCGTGAAACAACCCCGTCCGTTTGTTGCTGGCTGTCAGCGCCGCCTTGCTGCCGGGAGAATTCGCGGAGCGAATTCTCGGGGCGACCGCGAAGCGGTCGCGTCTCGTATGAACAGCCCTGCCACCATTCCGATCAAACCACACGATGTTGTCGCCCGAACGGCAAACGGATAGGCTCGCGGCACGGAACCGTCGCGACGGACCCGAATCGGTGAGAGGCTTTCGCTGGACATTTCTCGCCTTGCGTTCGCTGGCCCGTCGCTGCTGGCCACACGGGCCGCGGCTCAGGTTGGCGCACCGGCTAACGGGGTTGACGGCGATGCTCCTTGCCGCGGCGGCTGCCGTCGCGATCGAGCCGGATCCCTATACCCATCGCGACATGGACGTGGCTGACAGCCTCGATGTCCTGGACTCCAAGGTGAACGTTGCCCTGGACCGTGTCGCCGCGTCCTGGGACGGGGGCGAGGACGAGTGGGCGTTCGTTACCGCCGTGTACCGGAGGCTCGGCAGCTTCCACTGGGTCGACCCCCTCGAGCGGTGGGCGATGGACGCGCCGGAGGTGGCCAAACTGCCGACCACCCGCCGGGACGCCGTGTTCGCCAAGGTGCCGCTGATACGCGCCCAAATGGCGCGGATCGGGCTCGCGCCCACGATCAACGTCAACGGCGTCTACATCGGCACGGACAAGATCGGCCACTTCATCTCCCAGGGGCGCAAGTTCTACCGGCGCGTCCAGCGCCACGGCTCGGAAGAACGCGCCGCACGTCTCACAGCCCTATGGGAGGGGCTGATCTGGGGGCGCCTGATGTCGGGCATCTACTCCAACGCCGACCTCGTGGCCAACTACGAGGGGTACCGGTTCTTCCGGGGGTTGTTTCATGGTGAAGTGGTGGCCGATAAGGGACCCGTGTTCCGCTGGCAATCGGGGCGACCGGTACGTCAGCGGACGTTCACGTGGGCCGATCACGTCAACCCGTTGTGGGACGAGATGCTCAACCCCGCCAGCTACTTCGCAGCCCTCGTTCCGTACCTGCAGCGCCGCATGACGAGACTCTGCGACGATTTCGCCCGGCGCCCGGAACGCTACCGAATCGAGCAATTCGATGCCCTGAGCGAACGCTACCGCTTGCTTGGCATGCGCGACAACGAGGTTCTGCGTCCGACGCCGTACCTGTCGACGCATTGCCCAGGCGTCGGCGAACCGGGCCAGCACGCCGCGTCCCGTGGGGTTGCCCTCGGAACCCGGACCAAACCCGGGTAGGCACGACCCAAGCGAACGAGGAGCGACTAGCGATGGCAACAGCCAACGAGTTCGAAGTCCGTGACCGATGCGGACGGCTCATCTACCGGTTCCTGCGCGTACTTGAGGGTGAGCAAGGCAAGACCGCCGATCTATTCACCGAGGACGGGCAGGCATTCAAGCATGTTGGACGGGAGGCGATCCGCGAACACTTCGCCGGGATCGAGGCGGTCGATGACAACGTCAACGTGAACCTTTGCAGCAATCTGTTGATCGATGTCGATGACGACGATCACGCCAGGGCTACGAACTACGTTACCCACTATGTTGCAGAACGCGAAGCCGAAGATTTGACCGACCCCGAAGGCGCCCGGGTGGGTGGCAAGCTCGATACGGCGAGGTCGATAACCCGTTGGTCCTGGGAGTTCAGGCGTGTCGATGGCGAGTGGTTGATCTCGAAGCTGCAGTATCCGGAGCCGGTGCTCCTTCGAAAGGATGTGATCGACCAGCTCTAGCGGGAACGGCGAAAACGCCATGCGGAACGTTGGGACCCCTTGAAGTCGACCTGACGATACTCAATTCCGCATGGCCCGTTCCACTACCATTGCCTACGATGAAGATCCAGATCGCTTCGGACCTGCACCGGGACTTCGCGGATGCCCGCCCGATTCCGGCCTTGGCACCCGATGTCGATGTCGCAGTATTCGCCGGGGACCTTTGCGAGTTTGCCCGGTGGCCACGGTTCGGAGACGAGCTGGCGTACACATGGAGCGACGCCGGCCGAATCGTCTACGTTCCCGGCAATCACGAGTTTTACCAGGCGGACATCGGCTACGTCAGGAGTCAACTGGCAACGCTGTGCAACAAACGCCACATCGAATACTTGGACAGGCGTTCCGTCCTCATCGACGGAGTGTGTTTCATCGGGGCGACTTTGTGGACCGATTTCGAGTTCTTCGGTACGCCCGAGTCGTCCCAGGCCCGTGCCCGCGGTTCGATGTCCGACTTCCATCTCATCTGGAATAAGGGACAGCGGTTCAACCCCGCCGACTCCATCGGAGAGCACCAAAAGGACGTGGGGTTCTTGGATGCCCGACTAGCCGAAGCGGCCAGCCGGAACGAAAAGGCCGTGGTCGTAACCCACCACATGCCGAGCCCGGTTTGCGTTCTTCCCCGGTTCGAGAACGACGCTCTGAACCCGGCGTTCGTGTCGGATCTCGACGAACTCATACTGCGGCGCGAACCCGCGCTGTGGATCCACGGCCACACCCACGGGAGCATCGATGCCGCCGTGGGCCGAACCCGGATCGTGTGCAATCCGGGCGGCTACGACCGCAAGGAAAACCCGGACTTCGATCCGTTCCTAGTCGTCGAGGTCGACAATACGCGACACGGTCTTCCGCGAGTGCCCGAGGCGTCCCGTTGAAACATCCTTAATGGCGCCGGCACCTCTACAGCGGTCATCGAACGATAGCTCTTGGAATTGGCAGATTGCGGATAGGGTGTGGCGGAGAGGCAGGAGGTCGAACAGGTGCCGCAACCCGTTGAATACACTACCTGTTCAGCTGCATCCCCCGGCCCCTCCGAGAGCTCTCTATCGGCGGCCTCGTAGAGCGCCGCCGCCGTTTTCTCCGTAACCCCGCGGAGGTATATCGGGACCTTCGGCATCCCCGCCGACAGATCTTCCACTTCCAGCACCGCCAGAGCGAGCCCGCGATCAAACCGCTCTCCCAGCACCAGCTCCCGGCGGATGTCCTCGTCGCTCAACCCGGCTCCGCGCAGTTCCTCCAGCTCCGCCAGACACGCGTCCCATCCCGCCGCGACGTCCGCGCCGAGGGCCAAGAGGGCCTCGTTCCGCGCGGCCAGAACGCGCCCAAGATGGCGTTTGATCGCGCGGAGCCTGTACCAGATCCGCGCGGCTGCCGCCGCTGCCACGATCAGGAGGACAATCGACCAGACTTGGAGCAACGCCACCCCCACCCCCGCCGCGAAGACCAGCCAGACCAAAAGCGCGAACACGTTATCCATCGGATGGACCACCTGCACCTTCACTGGGCGCATTCGACTTCCTCCTTCCCGCCTTTCGATCCTAGCTCAGAGATGTGTATTCGCTCGATCTCGTCGAGCGACACCTCCTCGGGCAGCCGGTTGTAGAGCCGCGTCGTCCGCACAGCGCGGCCATGCCCGGTCGGCGCAATCGGCGCACGGGGAACCAACGAGGCGCAGGCCAACGACCCTCCGGCTTTTGAATCCATGAATCTCCCCTGAAGGCAAAGGCGCGCCACGGGTCGCGGGCGATCCGGGGATGGGCGCATCGTTGCAGATGCCGTCCCAGGATGATCCGCTTGTGCGACGCGAGCACGGATTCCATCTTCGGCACAAGTCCCATGCGTTCGGATTCGCCGACGCGGGACATCGCCCAGGCCAACGCCTCGGGATCGTACTTGTACGCGCACGCCAGGTCGTAGCCGTCCCGGGCGAGCAGTTTCCCGTGGCCGCAGACCCGGCCGACGAGTTTCCCTTCGAGAATGTGTCGGGTCGCCACCAGCGGCATCCCGGTCGCGTCGTCGCGCTCCGACAGCAGACCGGAGACCGGAGCGCCTCCGACGATGCTCACTTCCCCCGACGGGCGGTATTTCCATGCGATCATGCGTGCCGTGAACCGGGGCCGGGGGATTGCCCCGGTCGTCCGCATGTCCACCAACGCCCGCAGCAACGGCGATCCGTCGGCGCGCAGCCGCTCGAACACGTCCTTAGTCGCACGCAAGGTCGACATCCGTGCTCCGGCGGTGGTTCCAGCGTGCCGCGAGAACGGTTCCCCCGCCCATCCGCATGGTCTCCATCGCGTCGGGAACCACGTCCCGCAGCAAAGCCGCGGCGTTCCGAAGCGACTCGCCCGGCGGTCCCGGTATCGCTACCAATACCGCCCCCAATCGCTCTCGGAGCGCCGCCGCCATTCCAAATCCGTATCGTCGGGGGTCTCGGGCCAGTCCTCGTCGGGGAGCGCCAGTTGCAGCAGATTCACCAGCGCCTCGTTCGGCGGTCCCCTGTCCGGAAACACGGACAGATGGCCCTCGGCGTAGCGCACGAAGTCGCCGACCTGCTTCGGCGTCAGTTCGGGGTGCCACAGCAACCCCGAGAACTCGATCGGATCCATCTCCCACAGCATTTCGCGCACCGTGCCGCGCCATTCCTCGTCGGGGCACCGGCAATCCTTCACCCAATCGACCAGCATGTCGACGGTGAGCGTGTCCTCGATGCCCGCGAGATGCTTGCCCACGGCGTACTCGATCGCCCCTTGCAGCGTATCCCGGACATCGTCGGCTAGCGTCGTCATGGCGGATGCTCCCTGGTCAGTACATCATACCAGCCCGCCGACCGCGGTCGCGGACGTCGGCCCGGTCGCGCCGGCGGTCGAGGTGCTGCGCCCCGCGGGTCGGATCGTCTATCAGGGGCTCGTGACCGCGCCGCATCGGTGCTCCGATCAGCCGTGGATTCCAGCCCCAATCGCCCTGATCCGGCGATTCCCGCCCCGCCCGCGTCCTCTGCTGCGGTTTGGCGGCGATCCCGACCCCCACAGCACCGGACGCGCCAGCGGCCCTCAGAGAGCGATTCCGGGCGTCTGGCGGGGCAGCGGATGCAGCCAGTCCTCGATCTTCGGAGACATCGAAGTCCAACTGCCGCCATGCGCCGTTGCGGCAAGGCCCCCGACGGTTCTGGCATATCGCGACGATGCACCGGGGCGGCGGGGGTCGGTTGCCCCTTCGCGAAGCGGAGGGGCGATTGCCAACAACCTCGGATTCGCCGCCTCTCGATGCTTCGATTCGCTTCGCCGGACGCTCCGGGGACGTCTGAGGGCCGCAGGGAGCCGCTGTGGCGACGTGCGCTGGCCGCACGGTTCCCCATTCGCTTTGCGGAGGGGTGCGCTTCCTTGGCGCATCCCCCTCCGGCGAAGCCCTCGAACTCCCCCTCAATTCAGGGTAATTCGGGGGAGTTCAGGGGAGTTCAGGGCAGAACCGGGATTGCTTGCGAAAACAGTGAGTTGCGGGGGAAACCCGGGCACCATGACACGCCTAGCCGGGCACCATGACACGCCTAGCCGGGCACCATGACACGCCCTTACGGGGTCGGTTTCGGGCCGTATATGTGGACCCCCCCCCCCTCGTCGCGCAGTTCGATCACGCCATCGTCGTGCAGCCGCTGCCATGCAGCCAAAGCCCGGCGGCGATCCCAGTGGGTGGTGCTGTCCATGCCGATCAGCCGCGTGAGATCGTCCCGCGTCAAGCCGCGAACGTACCGCGCGGCGGGGTTCGGCACCGGGTCGCCGCCGCGTATCACCGCCCCCCCTTGCGTCGCTTCGGCTTCCCCTCGCCGTCGAGCACCGGCGGGAGAATCTCGCGCGTGATCGCATGGCCGCGGTGCGCGGCCGCGCCCATCATGGCCGCGGCGGACAGATAGGTCCGGAACAGCGGCGACGATTCGCGTCCGTACCGGGTCAACGTGGGCCAGTCGATGCGGTCGCCGGACGCCGCCGACGGCGGGACTCTGACCGTGAACTCGACCAAGGGGTCGGCCTGCGACGACGGGATCACGCTCGCCGTCGCGATCCGCACATGGCCGAAGCCGGGCACCTGAATCCACCCGAGCCGCTGGTTGAACCGCCTCAGCGCTTCCGGCAGCCGGTGCCAGTCGCGTCGCCGGTTCGTCCACCGATCCCCGTGCAGCCATTCGGCCACGGATGCGACCCGCTGCCCGCTCGCGTCCTCGATGCGCTTGGCGTGGTCGTGCAGGTGCGGCACGCGGACCGAGCGGAACTCTCCGTCCCCGTCGGCGACGGCCAGGTGCAACACGGAGTACACGAACAGGCGCAAATCCCACGGTGCGCCCCGGCCCTGCGCCGGCGCGGCGTCGCACAGATCGTAAGCGGCAACGAGCCACGACGCGGGGGCCGGGCCCTTGAAGCCGGGCAGCAGCGGTTGCTCCGGTGCGTCGCCGGCGGCGTGGAGCATCGGCAAGGTGCGCGCTTCGGCCTCCGCGATCCGGTGGAAGTGCGGCAGATTGGCCCGATTCACCGGGCGGTAGGGTTCAACCGACGAAACCGCCCGGGGCCATTTCCCCCACGCCTCGACCAGCGGACCAACCGGGTGGCGCGGGCACGGTTCGCCATAGGGGAGATCGGCGCGCGCTGCCCGATGCGCAGCATCGACACCAACGAAGTTCGCCCACTCCATCCGGTTCGTCTCGCCGGGGATCGCGCGTATGGCGCAAAGCATGAAATTCGGAGGGGGGTCGGCACATCTGAGCGGCAACCACCCCGGCTCAAACCCAATCTGCACTAGGCACTCGTTCGATTCGCGGACCAGGGGGCTTTGCTGCGTCCACCCCATAGCCGCCTCGCGTACCAGCGGGTGCAGAACCTCGCTCGATTCCGGCGGGACTGCGGACGCCGGCACTTTCCCCCGCGCCCGCAAGTTCTTCCACGCATCCTCCAGCAGTTCCCGTTCAGTCACCGCGGTCTTCCCTCTCGCCAATCGTCACGGCCTTGGGGTCGCGCCCATCTCTTTGCGCCGCCGCAGCCTCGTATTCCATGGCTGCTGTGAACGGCCTCGACGCGAACCACGCAAGCTGCGCCTGGGCGCGGTCGCGCCTGGTGATGTTCCGCATGTCCGGACGGTCCTCCGGCAGCGGAAGCGCTTGTCCGGGAGGACGGCCCACGACCGTCGGTATCCGGCTACACTCCCTCCGATCCTCTCACCGCGCCGGGGCGACGCCGCCGGCGGAAGGGTGGACGGCCTTGCCGCGGCCGGGGTCGCAGGCTCCTTTGACGGCGACGGGGCGGTTCGCGAGCCACGCGTCGATCTCGGCGCGCCGCCAGGCGACCGAGCGGGGGCCCAGTACGATGCGCCGCGGGAACGAGGGATCGCGCTCCGCGAGCGCGTAGATGGCCGTCTTGCTGAGCTTGAGATACTCCTGCAAATCTACGAGACGCAGGACGGCGGATTGGATTGGGAAGTGGGGACCGGACATGACGTTGCCTCCGGAGATCGGATGAACAAACGCCTGTCCAACGGACGGTGCCGGTAGCCGTACCCGGAAAGGACTTTCACCTTGCCCTGTGCGAAGGGCGTCCGCTAAAGTCGTAGGACGCTAGGGTCCGTACACCGTAACCCGCCTGATGCTCCGGCGCAACCGCAGCTGCACGTCCTTGATCCCCTGTTAACGGTGCGGCAGTAGGGGATTTGTCAGGTTGAAGGGTCTTTTGTTACGGAAGAGACGGTCCCGGGGCTGCGCCGCCGCTGCCGGGGCGGCAGAAACGGTCGTGGACAGGTCTTCGGC
>JAPOYW010000359.1 GCA_026706425.1 Gammaproteobacteria bacterium | reverse complement strand
CCCCGTCTCTCGGGTGCGCGCGCCCTTCTCGCCGGTGCCGTGCAGCGCGGTACTCGAGCAACCCTCTCTGCCGAACGCGGACAAGATCGTCGCCGAGTCGCGCTCGCTGATCGGCGCATAGACCCGAAGCATGCCTTGTCGAGGCGCAGTCGGCTTCGTCGCGAATCCCGCCTCCGGCAAGGACATCCGGCGCGTCACCGCCCGCGCTTCGGTGTTCGACAACCAGGAGAAGACCGCCATGGTGCGGCGCTGCCTGATCGGATTGCGCGCAATGAGCGACGCGCCGATTCGATATCTCGCCGACGCCAACCGACTCGTCGAGTCTGCGCTCGTCGAACTTGGGTTCGATGGCGAGGCCGTCGACGTGGAGACCAACGGGAAGGCGGTCGACACCACCAATGCCGCAGTCGCGATGCGCGGGGCCGGGGCTGTCGTGACGCTCGGTGGCGACGGTACCAACCGGGCATTCGCAAAGGGTTGGCTCGACGCGCCGTTGATTCCGTTGTCCACGGGCACCAACAACGCCTTTCCCGTCATGCGGGAAGCGACCACCGCTGGTGCCGCCGCAGGTCTCCTGGTGAGCCGGAGAATCCCGATCGAGGCGGTCGCGGAGCGGGCCAAGGTCATCCACGTCGACATCGATGGGGAACCGCCGGACCTCGCGCTCATCGATGCGGTGCTGACCCATGATCGATTCGTCGGGGCACGAGCATTGGACGATCCCGCCAAGCTCGTCGGCGCCATGCTGACCCGGGCCGATCCGGCCGGCGTCGGGATGACCTCGGTAGGCGGGTTCGCCCACCCCCTCTCCGAGCGCGATGACGCGGCCCTCACACTCCGCTTCGACGGTGCATCTCCCCGTCGGGTGGTCGCGGCGCTGGCACCGGGTCGATTCGAGTCGATCGGCCTTGGACAAACCCGGACCGCGATGCTGGGAGAACCCATGCGACTCACGGGCCCCGGCGTACTCGCGTTCGACGGGGAACGGGAACGGGTTCTCGCATCCGGACAGACCGCCACGTTTCGTGCCCTTCGAGACGGGCCGTGGGTTGTCGACGTGAGAAAAGTCCTGGCCCGGGCCGTCGCCTGCGGCGGTCGATAACGCCAAAAGCTAAGGAGAGAGCCCATGCCATCGGAGATCTACCTCGTCAAGGTCGGCATGACCATGGAGGAGGGTACGGTGGAAGAGTGGTACGTCGCCGACGGCGACCGCGTCGAACCGGGGGAAATGCTGTATCGGCTGGAGACGGAAAAGGTCAACCTCGATGTCGACGCCGAGACGGCGGGTACCGTGAAACACCTGGCGGACGCCGGAACGACGTGCAAGCCGGGCGATGTCGTCGGCTTCATCTACGCCGACGACGAGACCATCCCCGACGTGCTCCCGACACCCAAGCCGAAACTCGATATCGCCGTAGCCGGCGAAGCGAGTGCGAATGACAAACCCCAAGAGCCCTCAGCCGGGGAGCGCGAGGGGCCTGCCCCTCGCAAGAAAGAGCCCGCAGCAAAGCCCCGCCGGGCCGGGGGCCGCATCGCCGCGTCGCCGGTTGCCCGCAAACTCGCCGGCGAACTCGGCGTCGACCTCGCCAACGTCACCGGTACGGGCCCGAGGGGGCGCATCACGAAGGAGGATGTCCAAGCGGTGGCAGACGCGGCGGCGAACGCGCCTGCCGGACCCCAAGGCGGTTCCTCGACACCGCTGACCGGCATGCGACGGACCATCGGCGAGCGCATGCATGGCAGTCTGCGGGACACCGCCCAACTCACCATGGACATGGAAGTCGCCATGGACGATGCCGTGAAGCTACGTGGCGATCTGGTCGCCGAGTGGGAAGGCGGCGGCATTCGCGTGACCTACACCGACCTCGTGCTCGCGGCAGCGACCAAGGCGCTCGGCCAACACCCAGCCATGAATTCGGCCCTCAAGGACGACGTCCTCGTGCGGTTCGAGGCCGTACACATCGGCCTCGCCGTGGCCCTAGACGAAGGTCTGATCGTGCCGGTCATCAAGGATGCGCAGTCCAAATCGCTGAAGGAGATCGCCACTCATTCCGCCGAACTCGCGACGCGTGCCCGGGACGGCAAGTGGACCCTTGACGACGTCGAGGGGGGTACCTTCACCGTCACGTCCCTCGGCATGTACGGCGTCGATACCTTCACGCCGATACTCAATCCGCCTCAGGCGGGCATTCTCGGTGTCGGGCGCATCTACGACGGCCTTCGATGGGAAGGCGAGACCGCCGTCAAGGCCGCCATGATGCGACTGTCGCTGACCTGGGATCACCGCGTCCTAGACGGCGCGCCTGCTGCCGAGTTCCTCGCAGCGGTCCGCGACTTCCTCGAGTCACCCTACCGATTACTGGTCTAGATGCCCGGAAGAAGGGGATATCGCGACGCCGCGCGTCGAATATCGCCGAACCGCGTGATCGAGCGCCGGCCGCCGGGGCTGGCCCGCATGCTCCTCGGCGAGGAGAAATTCCTCACCGAACGGGATTGGACGGCCATCAAGATGATGTCGCCGTTTTTCCTCGAGTTCAAAGGCCGCCTCGCCCTCGCCTTCGGCTGCCTGGCGGCCATCCAGGGCACGCAGTTTGCCGTGCCGTGGATACTGAAACTCATCGTCGACAGCCTGGATTCGACCCAGGCGCAGATCGTCGCATTGCCGCTCGCGTTGTTGATCGTCTACGTGTTGGTGCGGTTCGGCTCGACCGCGCTTCGGGAGCTGCGCGAGGCGGTGTTCGGGACGGTGACGGTCCGGGCCATGCGACGCCTTTCGCTGACTCTGCTCGACCACCTGCTGGGCCTCGACCTCGAATACCACGTCGCGCGCCGCACCGGCGCGGTGAGCCGGGACATGGACCGCGGCGTCATGGCCATCACGTCGCTGATGCGGATCCTCACCTTCCAACTGCTCGGCATGTTCATCGGCGTGTTCGGCGTCGCCGGGATCATGGTGGTCTTCTTCGACTGGAGCTATGCAGTCATCATCCTCGCCGCAGCGGTGTTCTACGCCGTCTACACTGTCAAGGTAACCGCCTGGCGTACGCCCTTCATCCGGGAGTCCAACGAGGCGAACTCACGCGCCAATACCCGCGCCATCGACAGCCTGATCAACTACGAGACGGTCAAGACCTTCGGCAACGAGGGCATGGAGACCACCTTCTACGACGAGGATCTCGCGATCTGGGAGAAGGCCCGGGCGCGCAACCGCTACTCGCTGGCGGCGCTCAATGTCGGCCAGTCGTTCATCGTTCACATCGGCCTGCTCGGCATGATGATCATCGCGGCGATGGCCGTGGTCGACGGTTCGATCAGCATCGGCAGCCTGGTCGCCATCAACGGCTACGCCGTGCAGGTCTTCGTGCCCCTGAACGCCCTCGGTTCCATCTACCGGCAACTGAAGAACGCTTTCACCGACGTCGAGCTGATGTTCGACATCCTGGAGACGTCCCCGAAAATCGTGACACCTCGGTCGGCCGCGCCACTGCCGCCGGGTGACGGTCCCATCGAGTTCCGGGACGTGGCCTTCGCCTACCAGCCCGAGCGAGAAATTCTCACGGGCATCGATTTCCGCATCGAGCCGCACCAGACACTCGCCCTCGTGGGACCGAGCGGCAGCGGCAAGTCCACGATCGCCCGACTGCTGTTCCGGTTCTACGACCCGGACCGGGGTGCCGTCCTCGTCAACGGCAGGGATCTTCGCGCCCTCGACGTCGCCAGTCTGCGCGATGCGTTCGGCGTGGTTCCCCAGGACGTCACGCTGTTCAACGACACCCTCTACCACAACATCGCCTACGGCCGATTGGAAGCCACCGAGGCCGATGTGGAACAGGCGGCGATCCTCGCCCGTCTCGACGCACTCATCGACCGCCTGCCGAACGGGTTCGACACCGTGGTGGGCGAACGCGGCCTCAAGCTATCCGGCGGCGAGAAGCAGCGCGTCGCCATCGCCCGGGCGATCCTCAAGGATCCCACGTTCCTGATCTTCGACGAGGCCACCTCGTCCCTCGACACCGTGACCGAACGCGCCATCATGCACGCCATCAACGAAGTCTCGGCCCGTCACACGACGCTCATCATCTCGCACCGGTTGAGCACCGTGGTGGACGCCGACCAGATCGTGCTGCTTGAGGATGGCGCCGTGCTGGAGACCGGCAATCACGCCGAGTTGCTGGCCCAAGAGGGCAAGTACGCCGAAATGTGGACCGTGCAACGCAAGGAACGGGCGGCCATCGAGACGCTCACCGCCACCCAACGGTCCGCGTGAGCGCCCCAAAGCCGGGCCGGCGCTTCGCATTCGCTGTGCGCCGCCTCCGCCTCCGGCCCAGCCACGCCGACCTGTCCTTGAAACAAACGCCACGGTCGCAAGCTCCCTTCTTGGCGCTTGTTTCATCGAAGGCGTGGGTTCCTAGCGACCCACGACCTTCACGCGCAGCCCATCGAGTTCCTCGGTCAGTTCGATCTGGCAGGACAGGCGGCTGGTCGGAGCCACTTCACCGTCGAACTCCAGCATGTCCTGCTCGATCTCGCTCGGTGGCCCCACGACCGGCATCCAGGCAGGGTCGACATGCACATGACAGGTCGCACAGGCGCAGCCCCCACCGCATTCGGCATCGATGCCCTCGATGCCTTCCGCCCGCGCCAACTCCATGACGATGTCGCCGACGTCGCCGTCGACGGCGACGGTGTCGTCGTCGAGGGTTTCGAAGTAGACGGTTGGCACGGCGCCGCGTCAGGTGGCGGAGGCCGCGGCGATGGAGGCGATGGATCCGTCGAGCATGTCGGTGAAGGCGGCATCGTCCAAGTCGACGTGCAGGCCTTCCGTCAACGCCCGGGAGAAGCTTGCGATCATGCCGTTGTTCCCCGCGAGTTTCCGGTTCGACTCCTCCCGCGAGTAGCCGCCCGACAACGCCACGACGCGCAGCACCCTGGGGTGCGTGCAGAACTCCCGGTAGTGGTTCGCCTCGTCGGGCAAGGTCAGCTTGAACATCACGGGCGCGTCGCCGCCAAGACCTTCGAGTCCATCGCGTAGCTTCTCCCGCAGAATGGCTTCGCAGGCCGCCTTGTCCTCGGCACGGATGTCCACCTCCGGCTCGATGATCGGCACCAGGCCGTAGCCGCGCACCTCGTCGGCGAAGGCGAACTGCTGCTCCACCACCCCCGCGATGCCGGCTTCGCTCGGCGACTTGATGACCGAGCGCATCTTGGTCCCGAACACACTTTTCGCCTTGGCCGCAGGCAGTCGTTCGTCCAGGTCCGGGATTGGCTTCATCACCTGGACGCCGTCGGTTTCGTCCGCCATGCCGTAGTCGATCTTGAGGATGGGCAGGATGCGCTTCTCGCGCCACAGGTACTCGCTGGTCGGCATCCCGGCCACGTCGCGGTCCAAGGTGTTCTGGAACAGGATCGCGCCGAGGATCCGCGTCCCGTTGAAGCTCGAATCGGTCATGATCCGGGTGCGCATGGCGTGCACGGCGTCGAACATCTCGTCGTCGTTCGAATACGCCGACTCGTCGACGCCGTAGAGCTTCAACGCCTTCGGCGTGCTGCCGCCGCTTTGGTCCAGCGCCGCAATGAACCCGGCATCCGATCCCATGCGTTGAATTTGCTCCGACATCGCGTCACCCTAGAATGCTGTTCTTAGCCGCCAAGCGTACCGTAGCGATATGACCAATCCCAACATCCTGTTCCTGATGACCGACCAGCAGCGCTGGGACGCCATGAGTTGCGCCGACGACTGGGTCAAGACACCGGCGTTGGACCGGATCGCCGCCGAAGGCGTGCGCTTCACCCAGTGCGTCACCACGACGCCGATCTGCATCCCGGCCCGGGTGACTCTCGCCACGGGTCGCTATCCGCACAACAACGCGGTCTGGAACAACATGCAGTACACCATGCCGCCGGACGCGCCGACCTGGATGCGCGCGATCCGCGACCTCGGCTACCGCACCAGCCTGTTCGGCAAGACCCACCTGCACCCGCACCAGGGCGACCTGCGCGAACGCGAGCATCTCCTGAACGCCTACGGCTTGGACGACATCGACGAGATCGGCGGTCCCCGGGCCAGCAGGCAAGTAATGAGCCACATGACGGCGGGCTGGGAAGCGAAAGGGCTGCTCGAAGCCTACCGCGAGGACTACGCGGAACGGTTCGCCAACAAGCCCCATGTGGTTCGCCCGTCGGTGCTGCCGCTCGAGGACTACATCGACGTCTACGTCGGCCAGCAGGCCAAGCGCTATCTCGAGAACTACGACCGGAACGAGCCCTGGTGCTGCTGGGTCAGCTTCGGCGGCCCGCACGAGCCCTGGGACGCCCCGGAGCCCTTCGCCAGCATGTACGACCCGGAGGCGATGCCTGTCCCCGTGCCCCGGCCCGTCGACGATCATCCCCGCCCCAAGGGCTATCTCGATCAACGGATCGAGCGCGACAGTCCGAAGCTGGACCCCGGTGACGAGGCCGCCATGCGCGCCAACTACGCGGGCAACGTCACCTTGATCGACGATCAGATCGGTCAGATCCTCGCCGTCATCGAGGAACGGGGCGAACTCGACAACACCGTCATCGGCTTCACGTCGGACCACGGCGAAATGAACGGCGACTGGGGGCTCATCTACAAGATGGTCTTCCTCGACGGCTCGGTGCGCGTGCCGATGCTTGTTCGCACCCCCGAGACTGCGAAGAACGGCGGCGTGGTCAGCGACGCGCTGGTCGAGAACTGCGATCTGGGTCCGACGCTCACCGAACTTGCCGGCGGCGAGCTGACGCACGGGCAGTTCGCCCGATCGCTATGTCCGGCGCTCGGTGGCAACGGCGAGCACCGGGACACCGTCACCTCCGAGATCCGCGGCGAGTTCATGCTGATGACCCGGGACTGGAAGATGGCGCTGAACGACGACGGCCAGTGCTATCTCCTGTTCGACCGCAACGACGACCCCCAGGAGACCCGCAATCTCGCCGGTTTGCCCGAGTCCAAGCCGGTGGAGAACGAACTTCGATTGCTGGCGCTGGAGCGGATCGCCCAAACCCAGCTCAAGGAGCCGTAGGCGTCTGCGCTGGACAGACGGCAGGACGTTCATGAAGAACGCCTCGCGTCCTCTTGGTAGACACGCGCCTTGCACTCGTCCCTAGGTAGTCACTGCTCGCCCATGCCGTATCGAATGGCAAGCATTCCGGGTAGCACAGCGCTGCTTGAGACTAGATCCATCACCGTCCTTGGTATCGGCAAACGTCTCTACGACACAGGTTGGGATCCGCTACGCAAGTAATCGAAAACCTCTATCAGACGAGCCACCAATTCATATCGGTCGTTGCAGAACGGCCAACGGTGCCGAGCCAAGCAGCACGCTCATGGTCCGTCGGGGATTGGTGGCATATTCCATGCGTCTACGCGAGGCATTTGGCGACCGTGACGCGTCCGGCGTCCTAGCCGTCGAGCGGCAGCTTGTCGACGATCTCCTCGCCTACCCAGATCTGCGGATCCGAGTGTTTGTAGCCGTTGCTCTCTTCGCGTTCCCGAACAAGCGGCACCGCCCGCTCGAATGCCGCCCGGAAATCCCCGTCCGTCAAGCTGTCCCGGTAGTAGGCGGCCCCGAAGTAGGTGTATTCGCGACCGTTTTCGCAACCGAACGACGTCCGGTCCGCACTGGCTGCGGTGATGACCATGGCCCGTGGTGACTTCAACTCCTCGATGTAGCCACCGGAGAAGCAGGCCGAGACCACGACGACGCGCCAAGGCAAGCCGGCACCGTTGACGATCTCGCCGATCCGTTTCGCCGACAGGTCGTTTAGGCGCATAGATTCGAACAAGACCGAGAACTTGTGCTCCTTGGAGCCGTGGGAGGTCATGTGTAGGAACAGGAGATCCTCCGGGCCCATTTTCCGCGCGATCCCCTTGAGGACGGACTCGAGGTTCGGACCGTTTGCCAGCGGCAACTCGTCCATCGTGTTCCGGCTGTTCACCAGCAGCACGGTTCGACCCTCGGCGCCAAGCTGATCCCGGAACAACGACTCGATGTGCTTGACCTCGTTCTCGAAGACGTCTTCCTTGGCGCTGGAAGCAAAGCCAACGAAGTAGGTCTCGGGTACACCGTCTTGCGAGCCCAGCACGTCGTCCAAGGCGGCTTGGACAAGCCGAGGCTGATCGTAGTAGATGCTCTCGACGTCCAGCGCCGGTCTCTTCACAGGCGGCGGCGCCACGACCGGCACGGCGGGGCCCCGGCAGGCAACCAATCCGGCCAGCGCCCCGAAGGCGACGAGTGCGGCGGCGGCACGGCGCGCCCGCGTCACATCGATCTCCCGGAACA
>JAPOYW010000108.1 GCA_026706425.1 Gammaproteobacteria bacterium | reverse complement strand
AGAAGCTCGAATACCGCGCCGAGGTGCGGGGGAGAGAACTTGCCAAAGGCAGCGGCGACGGCAACTAAGGGACCCTGACCGAGTATCCAGCCGGTTAGGGTTGTCGGGTTGGCCTGTCCGAGCGCGGTCGACGCCAACGACAAGTGCTGTGCCCGCGAAGGTGAAGGTCTACGACGACCAAGACGGCAACCTTGTTCGGGCCCTGCTCATCCAGCATCGGGGCGACCGGTGGGCGCCTGCGTAGGAAACATCGCCCTATCCAAAACTCGCCCGATTTCGGCCGGTGTGGCGGAGGACCGCCCGCGCGGTCTGATCGAAAATCGCCCCATTCAATCGGGTGAAAGCAGGCTCACGCTGGGAGGGCAAAGCAGGAGAGTTCAGCATTGCCCTTGTCCAGCCGGAGTTTCCAGCCGCACCGGTCCCAATCGCCGAGCACGATGCGGCGTCGGCCGCCGCCGAGGTCGTCGATCCCGGGCCGGTGGGTATGGCCGTGGACCATGAGGGAGACGGCTGCATCGTCCATGGCCCGGCGGACGCTACTCGGCGTCACGTCCATGATGTTGGCGGCCTTGTTCTCGTTCGCGGCGATGCTCCTGGCGCGGAGTGACGCGGCCAGGGCTCGACGCTCTTCGATGGATGAAGAAAGCACCTCGGTTTGCCAGGCGGGCGACCGGAACAGGGTCCGCATGCGCTGGTACTCGATGTCGCCCGTGCAGTAGGCGTCGCCGTGGGCGAGCAGTACGCGGTCGTTGTCGATCTCGACGATGCTCGGGTCGTCGATCAGCGTGGCACCGGTTTGCTCGGCGAACTGGGTGCCGATGAGAAAGTCGCGGTTGCCGTGCATGACGCATACCGCGCACCGGTGGGAAGCCGCTGTAAGCGTCTCGCGAATAGAGGCCGCGACCGGTCCGTCGTCGTCGTCGCCGACCCAGACTTCCACTAGGTCGCCGAGAACGTACAGCGCATCGACCGAGGGCGCTTCCGTGTCGACTAGGCGGCGCAGGCCGGCAAGAACGGCCGGCCGCGATTCGTCGATGTGCAGGTCGGAGATGAACAGCGCGCTCATTGCCGCGTTCGTTCGTGATCGGCGATTTCAGCGGCGTAGAGCGTGTTGTCGAGCAGGGAAGCCCTGGTCATCGGTCCGACTCCGCCCGGTACCGGGGTGATCCAGCCGGCATGTGGCGCAACCTCGTCGAAGCGGACATCGCCGCGCACCTTGCCGTCGGCCTGCGCGACGATGCCGACGTCGATGACGATGGCGCCCGGCTTGACCCAATCCGCCGCGATGAGCCCGGCCTTGCCCGTTGCGGACACCACGATGTCGGCTTGCGCGACGTGGGCGCGCGTGTCCCGGGAAAACCGGTGCACCGTCGTGACCGTACAGCCCGCCAACAGCAGTTCGAGGCCCATGGGGCGCCCGACATGGTTCGACGCGCCGACCACCGTGGCATGCAGGCCGCGCAAGGCAACGCCGGTGTGGGCGAGGAGCGACATCACGGCCCTGGACGTGCAGGGCCGGATCGCCGGCTCGCGCAGCACTAGACGCCCCATGTTGTTGGGATGCACGCCGTCGACATCCTTGTTGGGGAGGACCCGCTCCGTGACGTTTACGGGATCGACATGGTCCGGCAGCGGCAGTTGCACCAGGATGCCGTCGAACATCGGATCCGCATTGAGCGCGTCGATCCTGGCGACGAGATCGGCTTCCGACGTATGGGCCGGCAGGTGCCATACCTCGGCATTGAAACCCACTTCGTGGCAATCCTTGCGCTTGAGCCGGACATAGATCTCGGATCCCCGGTCGTCGCCGACCAGCAGGACGGCGAGACCCGGTCGGGTCATGCCTTTCGCCAACCGTTGACGTACCTTCTCGGCGATACCGTTGCGCAACTCGCGGGCAATGGAGTTGCCGTCCAGGATCTTCGCGGACACGGAAACCTCCGCCGGGCGGTGGCGCGTATTGTATGTCAGTGCCGCTGGTCGGTTTGGCTTGTGGTCGCGGAAACGCTGGCAACTTCAACCGGCGGCACCGGCAGGTCGTCCGCCCGCGTCTCGTTGACCGCCGGCAGGTCGAAGTAGAACAGGCTTCCCCTGCCCAGGTCGCTCTCGACGCCCAGCTCGGTGTCGTGGCGGCGCAGAATGTGTTTGACGATTGCCAGCCCCAACCCCGTCCCGCCGTGGGCGCGGCTGTTGGCAACGTCGACGCGGAAGAACCTCTCGGTGAGGCGCGAGATGAGTTCGCGCGGGATGCCGCGCCCGTGATCCTCCACCTCGAAGCGGGCGCCGGCCATGCAGCGATGCCAGCGTACCGACACGTCGCCGCCGTTCGGGCTGTACTGGATCGCGTTGGTGACGAGGTTCATGAATGCGCTGTGCAGTTCCGCCGGCACGCCGCGAACCACCACGCCGGGTTGCGCGTCGAGCAGGATGCGGTGCTTGTCGCTCGCCAGTTGCCGCGCTTCGTTGACCACGGAAGTCAGCATGGCGGGGACATCGACCAGTTCGACGTCGTCCACCTTGGGTGAGGGCGAGGACTCGAGCCGGGTAAGGGTCAGCAGGTCGTCGACGAGTGCTTTCATCCGCTGGGCCGGCGCGTTCAGTTTCTCCAGCAGGGCGCGCATCGTGTCGCGGTCGATGTCCTCGTCTTCGAGGGTCTCGAGATAGCCGATGACCACGGTCAACGGTGTTCTCAGTTCGTGCGAAACGTTGGCGATGAAGTCCTGGCGCATGGTCAGCAGGCGGTCGAGTATGGTGACGTCGCGGATGAGCACGATGGAGCGGTCCGCGTCGACGCGCAGGTGGCGGAGTTCGAGTCGGCGCGACTCGTCCGTGGGCGCTACCATCTCGACGATTCCGCCTTCGACCTCGTCCTCCAGCAACGCGCCGATGGAGGGGTCGCGGGCCAGCGACGTCAGGTTGCGCCGGCGATCCCGGGGCGAAAACCCGAGCAGGTCGCTGGCCGTCTGGTTGGCGAGTTCGATGACGCCGCTGCGCTGCAGCACGATCCAGCCATCCGGGATGGTGTCCAGGGTTCGTTGCAGCCAGCGCAACTCCTCCACGAGGCGTCGGGCGCGCCCCCTTGCGCCGGTCAGGGAGAAGGTCAGGCGTTCGGCCACGGATCGCCAGGAGGACGACCACTGTCTGGGTCGGCTCAGGGGGGCCCGGGACCAGCGTTGGAAGGAGACGAACTCGATGGCGCCGAACGCGATCCAGACGGCAAGCGCCGCGGCAACGCCCCATCCGAGGTTGCCCGACAGCAGTCCAACGACCCCGCCGCCGACGAGACACGCGGCGGGACGAACGAGGTCGCTGGGGCTGAACGTCACGTTCGGCTCTCCGAGGTCCTGAACGTTCCCGGACGCGACCGAGGTTCGAAACCCTCGACGGTGTCGGTCACGCCGACTGCGCCTCGAGTGTACGCCAGTCGGGTTCGAACCACGGGGCGGGTAGGCGAAGGCGCCGCGAGTGATCGGCCGACCGTTCGGCGCCGGCCGCGAGCGGCTTCAGGCGACAGGCGCGGGCACCGGCGACAGGCGGTACCCGATCCCGCGGACGGTCTGGACGGCCTTGTCCATGCCGAAGGGCATTAGCGCCTTGCGTAGTCGCAGCACGTGGACATCGACGGTTCGTTCCTCGACGTAGACGTTCCGTCCCCACACCCGATCGAGCAACTGCGTGCGGTCGAAGGCGCGATTGGGGTTGCGCATCAGCAGTTCGAGCAGACGAAACTCGGTGGGGCCAACGTGAACCTGGTCGCCATGGACCCTCACCTCGTGGCCGCGGGTGTCGAGGGTCAACTGGCCCACCGTGAGCACGCCGTCCTCGGGTGTGCCGGTCCGGCGCAGGAGTGCCCTGATGCGGGCGATGAGCTCCTTGGGCGAGAAGGGTTTGGTGACGTAGTCGTCGATTCCCGCGTCGAAGCTCTTGAGCTTGTCGGATTCCTCGCCGCGGGCAGTGAGCATCACCAACGGCAGGTCGCTGGTGATCGGATCGCGGCGTAGCTTGCGGGCCAGGTCGATCCCGCTCATGCCGGGCAGCATCCAGTCGATGATCACGACGTTCGGAAGGGGGCCGTCGAGTATTTGCAGGGCCTCCTCGGCGGATTCGGCAGGAACGACCTTGAAACCGCCTCGTTCCAGCGAGAAGGTGAGCATTTCCCGGATGTCGGTCTCGTCTTCGACGAGGAGCACGCAGTTGGAAGCCATTCCCTCGGCACCTATCTCCCTCAAGCGTTGGCGAGGGCCAACCTATCGGCGCAATATGACAATTTGATGATTATGCCACCGCCGGATTACGCTTCGTACCCTGCTTGCAGGTCAGGGTTCGTCGCCGCCGTCCGAGGAGTCGACGATGCTTTCGGAAAGATAGGGGGAATCAATGGGGCAGAGACAGCTACGCGCGGCCGACGGCCATACCTTCGGACTCTACGAGGCCGTGTCAGGGGACGAGCCACGCGGAGGCGTTGTCGTAGTCCAGGAGATCTTCGGCGTCAACGCCCACATCCGGGAGGTCGCGGACAGCTTCGCCTCGGCAGGCTATGCGGCGCTCGCGCCGGCGCTGTTCGACCGGGTCGAGCGGGACGTCGAACTGGGCTACGACCAGGCGGGAATGAGTCGCGGCAGGGAGCTTGCCTTCGCGGGGCTGTCGCGGGACGACGCGTTGCGCGACCTCCAGGCCGCCGTGGAGGAAGCCGGAAAGTACGGCCAGGTCGGTGTCGTGGGATACTGCTATGGCGGATTGATGACATGGCTCGCCGCCTGCCACCTCGAGGGCATCGCATGCGCCTCGGCCTACTACGGCGGCGGCATCGCGACCGAACTGGCGCAGACGCCGACCTGCCCCTTGGTCATGCATTTCGGCGAACTCGACGCCCACATCCCGCTGTCGGATGTGCAGCGGATCCGCGAGGCGCTGCCGAACACCCCGGTGCACGTCTACCCGGCCGACCACGGCTTCAACTGCGACCACCGGGAGAGCTACCACGCCCCGTCGGCAGACACTGCCCGGCGCCGGACGTTGAGACTGTTCCGGGAGCATGTGGGTTGAGGTCTCCGTCGGAACCCGGGCGATGCTGCGGCGGGGCTCTCTGGCTGCGAGGGCAGGCCCCTCGCGCTTCCCGGCCGAGGGCTCTCTGTTTGCGAGGGGCAGGCGCCCCTCGCGCTCCCGGCTGAAGGCTCTTTGGACGGCCACATCCCGTGTTGACATATGGAAGTCGTTTGTTGATGCTTCGGCCACTGAATGAGGGGTGGGGTGTACCCGTTCAGCCCGCGTCGCGTGGATTCGCCAATGCGACCGGGCATCGGGACGGCTCACCTCGCGGGTCGCTGAAACGGTATACATTAAGAGCAATCGTGCAGCGGGCAGTCCGCGAAGGAGTCGGAATGGAAAGCACCTCACTCAACCGCCGCGCTTTGGTTCGTTTTCGGACCGTGTTTTCGGGATCCGTGGGGTCTCGGCTAGGTTAATCAAGAAGGGTCGTAAGGGCACTTCGAGCACTTAGGGAAGGGTTTGATGAAAAACTGCTCATTGAAGGGGCGACCGGGTCTTGGGACAGCCGTTCTGGCGGCCGTGCTCGTGTTGCTGGCCACGGGTGCGGGGGCGACCACGCTGGCGGACATCTATGCCGCTGCCGACCGGATCAACCAGCAGGCGAAGGAGTCCCAGGCGAAGGTCGACGACCTGACCTCGGAGACCCGGGATCTGTACCAGGACTACAAGATCGTCCTGGCGGAAATCGAAAATCTTCGGATCTACAACCGCCAATTGGAACGCCAGGTGGCTAGGCAGGAAGCCCAGATTTCCGAGATCACCGAGAACATGGGCAAGGTCTCGGAGATCCAGCGCGATGTCGTGCCGCTGATGGATCGCATGGTGATCGGCCTCGAGCAGTTGATCGACAACGACATGCCGTTCTTCATGACGGAGCGGTTGGACCGCCTCGAGAACCTTCGCGATGTCCTGGACAACCCGGACGTCGCGGTGTCGGAACAGTTCGCCGCAGTCCTCAATGCCTACCAGATCGAGAACGACTTCGGACGGTCCATGAGCGCGTACACGGACGAGATCGAAGTGGGCGGCACCCATCGGGTCGTCGAGGTCTTGCAGGTGGGACGCGTGGGTTTGATGTACCAGACCACCGACGGCGAGGAGACCGGGTTCTACAACAAACAGGAACGTCGTTGGGAGGAACTCGACGACAGTTTCCAGGCGGCCGTGCGCACCGGGTTGCGCATGGCCAAGAAGCAGGCGGGACAGAATCTCCTGCCGGTACCGATTCTGGTGGAGGGTTAGGACATGGGACACCTCAGCAGGACATTGCGACTCGTCCTTCCCTTCGTCTTCGCGTGGGCGGGCGCATCGGCCTACGCCCAGGAGGAAGGCGAGATCATCGGCGGCGAACTCGAGGTCGTCGAAGCGAACTCCCTCGATCAGCTGCTCCAGAATGTTCAGGATCGCCGGGTCGTCGAAAACGCCGAGAACGTAAGGCGTGAGCAGCAATTCCGGGAACAACGCGACCGCCAGCAGAAGATGCTCGACGACGCGCGGGCGGAGAGACGCCGCCTGGAGCGCCGCGGGGACCAGCTTCAGGCGCAGTTCGACGAAAACGAGAACCGCATCGCCACGCTCCAGGATCAGTACAACCAACGGCTCGGCAAGCTGCGCGAGCTGTTCGGGGTGCTCCAGCAGGTGGCCGGGGATACGCGCAGCCGTTTCGAAGAGTCCATCATCAGCGCCCAGTACCCGAACCGCAGCGACTGGCTCGCCGATTTCGCCCAGAGAATGGGCAAGGCCACCCAGCTTGCGACCATCGACGAGATGGAGGAGTTGTGGGAGGCGCTGCTGTTCGAAGCGGTGCAGTCCGGGAAGGTCACCCGTTTCACAGCCCCCGTGGACCGGCTCGACGGCAGCCGGGAAGACACCGAGGTCCTGCGCGTCGGATCTTTCGGCGTCATCGACGAAACCGGCTACGTCAACTACGACTGGGATCTGGACCGGCTGGTCGAACTCGGACGGCAGCCGGAGGCGCAGTTCAGGAATACGGCGGATGCTCTCTTCGGGGCCGATCCCGGGGACTTGGTGTCGTTCGCCGTCGACCCGACCCGCGGCAGCCTGACGCGGTTGCTGATCCAGAAGGCGACCTTGGGCGAAATGGTCGGCACGCCGTTCGGCGGCATCGCGGACGGGCACTGCTACCTGCCATTCTGCGACGGTCAGGGCGACTATCCCGGATCGATCATCATTCTGGTGGGCATCATCGGCGTCCTGTTGGCGATCGAGCGGCTCATCACGCTGACCATCGTCGGCCGCAAGGTCAACCAGCAGCGCAACCAGCCGGAGGCGCCCAGCGAAGACAACCCGCTCGGTCGGGTCATCAAGGTCTACGACGACAACCGTGATGTCGACACCGAGACGTTGGAACTCAAACTCGGCGAGGGAATCCTTGCCGAGATGCCTGCATTGACGAGGAACATCGCCATCATCCAGGTGATTTCCATCGTCGCGCCCCTCATGGGATTGCTCGGCACGGTGATCGGGATGATCGAGACCTTCCAGTCGATCACGCTGTTCGGCGCCGGCGATCCCAAGACGATGGCCAGCGGGATCTCGACGGCATTGATGACCACCGTGCTCGGTCTATGCGTGGCGATTCCCACGACGTTGCTGCACGCCATCGTGAATCAGCGCAGCCGGTCGATCATCCACATCCTGGACGAACAGTCGGCGGGTATCGTGGCCCAGCACGCCGAGGACTCGGGCGATCCGGTAGCCGAGACGGAATAACGCGGCGATGTTCTACGATGCGTACATCTCCTTGTCGGCGTTCTTCGCCCAGGGCGGGAACGTTCTCTACCTCATCGCGCTGACCACGTTCCTGATGTGGACGTTGATCTTCGAACGGATCTGGTACTTCCGTTCCGAGCACCGCCGTATGGTCCACGACGTGACCGAGCAGTGGGAGTCCCGGGCGGAGCGCCGCTCATGGGCGGCGCACGTCATCCGCGAAGCCCTGGTCTCGCAGGCCCGGGAGCGCATCGACGGGAGCTTTCCGATCATCCTGACCTGCGTGGCGCTGTGTCCGCTGCTCGGACTGCTGGGCACGGTGACGGGCATGATCGCGGTGTTCGACGCCATGGCGACGCAAGGGGGCAACGCCCGCTCGATGGCGGCCGGCGTGTCCCAGGCGACGATTCCAACGATGTGCGGCATGATCGCATCGCTCTCGGGGATCTTCGGCACGACGTTCCTGCGCCGTAAGATCCACTATGAAACGGAGCATGTCCAAGATCGATTGACGATGGACCACTAGGGAGGAGACATGGAACACGGTCGGTTTTC
>JAPOYW010000151.1:5297-8362 GCA_026706425.1 Gammaproteobacteria bacterium | reverse complement strand
TATACCACCGACTCCATCGTGCCGAACACGGGGGAGGCGCCGAACGGCACCGGCGTGGGGGACGTGATGTGATCCGAGGCGAGCACAGCGTCCGCGTCTGTGGGCGCGTAGTCGTAGGTCGCCAGCGCCTCGCCGTCGAGTTCGACGCGCACGGCGCGGTCGAGGTCGTCGTAGGCGATGGATGCCGTGCGGATCCCGACAAGCGCGTCGGTCAGGCGACCCGCAGAATCGTAGCGGAAAGAGACGTCCGGCCCTTCGCCTGTGCGGATGCGGATCACCTCGTTGTAGTCGCCGATGTCGTAGTGCTGGGACAGCAGGGTCGCCTCGTCCGTGTACAGTTGGTAGCGGACGAGGTTCCCGGCCGTGTCGTAGGCCAGTGTCGACGACGCTCGATCGCCGTACTCCGCCGACGTGCGGAAGCCCCGGGCGTCGTAGTCGTAGCGAACGGTGTCCGTCGCGCCGTCGTCGCCCCGAACTATCGACGCGACCCGGCCACCGGCGCGGTGTTCAATGCCGAGCAACCGTTTGCCGTGCCGCCACAGTTCGTCGACGACGCCGTCCGGACCGGCCGTGAGTCGCGTCTCGACGCCGTCGACGGTAGCCGCCGCGAGAACGCCGTGTCCATCAATCGGCTATCGCGATACGTAGCGAAAAGCGCCGTAGCGAGGTTCAAGGAAACGACGCATTGCAGTAGCCGGGCGCTTGCTGCCATACGATTTGAGCTAGGGGATGAATTCCTCTAGCCCAGAATTCGCGGCGAAGGAGGTCGTCAGTTTGGTGATATCGGCGTTGTTGCTAGCAATTCAATGCGGACGTTGTCCGGCCCGGCACGCATCATACAGCGCGAGCAAAATTCCGCGGTCATCGCTGATGTGCCAAACTCGGCAGTCGCGCTGGTTCAACCGAGGGCTACCCTCTGTGGTGGATACCTCAACATGGTACGCGTTCTGATGGCGGCGGTCCGCGACGCCAAGTGAACCGGGTCTGGCGACTGGCGAGGCGTCCGCCCGCGGGTTGGCCGTCGGATGGAGACTTCGTTCTCGGCGACGAAGCGATACCCGAACCCGCGGCTGGCCAGGTACTCACCCGTACGGTCTATCTTTCCATGGACCCGTACCAGTGGGGTCGCCGACGTAGCGGAGCGGAGGCCGTGGGGGATGTCTGCCATGGACGGACGGTCTCCCAAGTCGTGCGGTCCCGTGCCGATGAATACCAGGGGGGCGACTTCCTCTTCAACACCAACGGCTGGCAACTCTACGGCCTGACCGGACGGAACATCGACGTCTTCGGCTACATGTTCCCTCGCAAACTCGACCCCGCCGTCGCGCCGATCTCCACGGCCGTCGGCGTCCTCGGCATGCTCGGACTTACCGCCTACTCCGGCATAGCGGTGCAGTGTCAGCCGCAACCGGGGGAAACCGTCGTGGTCTCCGCCGCCTCCGGCGGTGTCGGCCAAGCAGCGGGACAGATCGCCAAGCTGGGGGGTTGCCGAGTCGTCGGCATCGCCGGGAGCACAGCGAAGTGCGACTTCGTGGTCGAGGAACTCGGCCTCGACGCCTGCGTATCGCACCGTTCCCGAACCTATCCGGACGACCTCAGCGCCGCTTGTCCGGATGGCGTCGATGTCTACTTCGAGAACGTTGGCGGACACGTCTTCGAAGGGGTGTTGCCGCTTTTCAACCGCAACGCCAGGATCTCGCTGTGCGGCTTGATCTCGCAATACGGCAAAACGGACGGCGGTGACCCGGGCGCCGTCTGGGCCGAAACCGGTCGGTCCGTATTCGATCGCCAGAACGTCGCGGTGCATCGCCTTTTCGTCAGGGACTTCGTCGCCGAACATCAGGACCGCTTCCTGGACGAAATGGCAGGTTGGATCCAAGACGGCGCCGTCAAGTACCGCGAGGACATCCGCGAAGGTCTCGAGCAGTCACCGGCGGCGTTCAGCGCCATGCTTGCCGGCGGGAACTTCGGCAAGACGCTGGTGCGCGTCAGCGACGACCCGACCGCAGCGCCATGACCTCGGTCGCCGCTGGCACGTTTCCGTGCCGCCGGAACACCTCGCCTGCCCGCTAGGGCGTACCCGCCTGCAGCGACTTCAGCTTGTCCAACGCCGCGGCCGGATCAGGCAGCGTGCCCTGATGGGCCTCGGTGTGCCGGACCACGCCGTCGGGATCGATGATCATGAGCGTACGGTTCACGATCCCCGCAGCCTCGTTGAAGATGCCGAGGGACGTTGCGACAGCACCGTGGGGCCAGAAATCCGCCAACAGGGGATGTCGAACGCCCCCCATGGCCCCCGACCAGGCCCGCAATGCCGGGCCGGAATCGACGCTCAGGCCGATGAGCGCAGCGCCGGCTTCCGAGAATTGCTTCAACGCACGGTTGAAGTTCGAAGTTTGATTACTTCAGCCGCCGGTAAACGCCAGCGGGAAGGTGTGTAGCACGACCCATTCGTCGCCTTTGAACCCAGCGAGGCTCACCTCTTCGCCATCGTGGCTTCGTAGCGTGAAATCGGGAGCGACATCCCCGACTGCGATCATGGCGCTTCTCCCTTTGCCTGGAACGAACGTGAGCTTACACCAGGTCAGAACGCCGACCGGAAGCGGCACCCATCTGCGTCCGCGAGCACAGGGATACCGCAAGCGCCTTCAATCATGCGGTATCGTGTGCCCATGCCGAGAACGGTTGCCAAACTACTCCTCGCGACCCTGATCGCGGTTCTCACGGGCTGCACGTCGCTGTCGCGGCCTCCGCAGTTCATCGGTGGCGCCGACTTGGTCTATCCGGACGCTGCGAGGTCAACCGGCGTCGAGGGCCGCGTCGTGGTTCGCTACGACGTCACGGCTGCGGGAACGGTTGCCAATGCCGTTGTCGTCGAGTCCGATCCGCGCGGCGTGTTCGACGCCGCAGCGCTCGACGCCGTGCGCTCCTGGCGGTTTCGGCCGATGGTCGATCGCGGCGAGGTGGTAGCCGCGCCGGCCCGGGTGAGCGAGCTCGTATTCCGATTGGGCGAGAGTTCCTACGACGACTTGCCGGCGCCTGACCGCGACGATTGACGAACCGTG
>JAPOYW010000151.1:0-5287 GCA_026706425.1 Gammaproteobacteria bacterium | reverse complement strand
CTCCAAGCGAGGCACTTCTACCATCCAGCCGTAGCTAGGTCGGGCGTTTTGACGTACAATTAATTGTACGTTTTGGAGGGCATTGTGGAACGCGTCCTGAACTACACGCAAGCACGGCAGAATCTGAAGGCGGTCATGGACACGGTCATCGAGGACCGTGTTGCCGTGGTCATCACGCGGAAGACGAGCGAACCGGTCGTCATGATGGCAAAGTCCGAGCACGACTCCATGATGGAGACGTATCACCTGTTGCGTTCGCCCTTGAACGCCGAACGTCTCCGACAAGCCATTGCCGAAGTGGAAGCCGGCGAAGTCGTCACTGCCACGCTCGCGGACGGCCTGATCGAAGAGAAGCAGTGAGTGCGCTGCGAGGACGAAGCCGTTGTCGCGTTCTCGCGCCAAGCCTGGGCCGACTACCAGTACTGGGTTCAGAACGACCGAAAGGTTGCAGAGCGAGTCGCGCGAATAGTCGCCGATTGCGTCCGTCAGCCGTTCGCAGGCATCGGAAACCCGGAACCGCTGAAGCACGAGCTGGCTGGCTACTGGTCACGGCGGATCACCAAGGAGCACCGCTTCGTCTACGAGGTCGAGAACGGCAGGTGTATTGTCGTTCAGTGCCGTTATCACTATTGAGCAGACGCGCCTGCTGCTTCGCCAAGCCACCGCGACGGGCGTCTCGGCACAAGCGAGGCTCCGCCTCAGACCGACGAGCCGTAGGGGACGGGCTTGTCCCGTCCCGCGCCGTTCGCACCGAGGCCATCAGAACACCCGGCACGGGCGAGGGCGCGCCCTCCGGGCGCGATAGCCTCGCCCCTGCGGTGCCGGCTCAAGAACGCTAGTCCGCGAACACAGGTTCACGCGACGCGTAGCCCGTAACCGCCTCGACGGCCTTTGCCGCGCGCAGTAGGAAAGCGTCCTCCCGGAGCGGTGCGATGAGCTGGGCGCCAACCGGAAGACCGTTCTTGAAACCCGCCGGCAGGGACAGCGCCGGACAACACGTTACGGTGATCCAACTACAGCTCTCCATCCACTCGATGTAGGTGGCCATGCGCTCTCCATCCACCTCCCGCACCCAATCCGTGGTCACGTCGAAAGGAAGGACTTGCGTCGTCGGACCGAGGAGCAGATCCACATCGCCGAAGATCTCGGCGACCCGCGCCACCAAGGCGGCACGCGCGGGGTAGACCCAGTCGTAGTCGGCTAGGGTCAGTTCCAGGCCCGCATCCAGGTTCCAGCGGATGGTGTCCTTCAATTCCGCCTTCTCCACGTCGGTCAGCGGACCGAACCGGCGTCGAAAACCGGTGGCACGCAGAATGTGGAAGATCCGCCGGGCGTCCGCGAGATCCGGTGCGGCTTCGATCACCGTCGCGCCCGCCGCGGCAAGCGTGTCGCGCAATTCCCGGATGGCTTCGCGAATCGGGCTCTCGACGGGGAGCCCGCCGAAGTTCTCCGTCACGGCGATGCGAAGTCTCGATAGATCGATGGGCGCTACGGATCGAAACGCGCTGCCCGGCTCGGGCAGGCAGTTCGGTACCCGGGCATCCGGCCCGGCGAGCACCGAGAAGAGCAGCGCCACGGCGTCCACCGTGCGGCCCATGGGACCCGCCGTCGACAGGTCCGACCAGGGATCCCCCGGAAACGACGGGACCCGGCCCGGCGACGGGCGGAAGCCGATGACGTTGCAGAACGCCGCCGGGTTGCGCAGCGACCCCCCGGTGTCACTGCCATCCGCAATGGGGATCATCCGTGCTGCCAGCGCCGCCGCCGCGCCGCCGCTGCTGCCGCCGCAGGTCTTGGTCGTGTCGTAGGGATTGCGGGTCGCCCCGAAGACGCGGTTGAAGGTCTGCGAACCGGCACCGAACTCCGGTGCATTGGTCTTGCCGACGACCACCGCCCCAGCGGCGCGCATGCGCTCGACAATCAGCGCATCGACCTTCGGTACGTGGTCGGCGTAGAGCGGTGATCCGTAGGTCGTGCGAATGCCCTTGGTGGGCAGCAAGTCCTTGTGCGCAATCGGCAGCCCGGCAAGCGGCCCGTGGCGGTCGTGGTTTCGATCGAGATCGTCGGCACGCTGCCTGGCAAGGTCGTCGGTCCTCGTGACGATGGCGTTCAATAGGGGATCGACCGCGTCAATCCGTGCGAGATGGGCCTCCAGCACTTCCCGGCAACTCATTTCGCGCCGCGCAACGAGGCCGCGCAGTTCCGTGGCACCGAGCAGGAAGGGGTCGGTCACGACCAGAACGCCGTATCAGTCGCGCCACCCATTCCAATGCGTGATCGTCGATGCCGGTGGTCGCTTGGCGGGTCGGAAATCGGTACCGAGCGTATAGGCGACCGGGATCAGCGCCGTCTGCACGACCTGTTTGGGCAGGCCGAGTATCTGTGCCGCCTCCTTCTCGAAGCCGAGGTGCAGGGTCGTCAGGCAGGAGCCCAATCCCCGGGCCCGCAAGGCCAACTGGAAGCTCCAGACCGCCGGATAGATGGACGCGAAGTAGCCACCCATGGCGGTAACGCTTGCTCCGGCGCCCGGTCGACCAACCAGGCAGGGAATCACATGCACCGGCACTTCATGCAGGTGCTCCATCAGGTAGAGCGCGGAACTGAACACGCGAGCGGTTTGCGCATCGCCCGACGCGTCCGCCCGCTCGCTGGCACCCGTCAGGTAGGCTTCGCCGCCCTGGCGATAGAGCTCCGCCAGGGCTTGGCGTTTGTCCGCGTCGTCGACGACGACCCAGCGCCAGTTCTGGCTGTTGGACCCGGTGGGCGCCTGGATGGCGAGCTCAAGACACTCGTCGACGACTTCCCGGGGTACCGGTCGCGACAGGTCAAGGCGCTTGCGAACGGCACGGGTCGTGGAAAGGAGGTGGTCGCACGTTGCGATGTCGAGCGCCATGGGGTTTGCTCCACGAGACGAAACGGCAAGCATAGTACGAATGCCATCGCGGTCGGCGGCGCTCCGGGCCCTTGACGATGCAGCACGACAGAAGCCCGAGCTATCACTTCTTCGTGTCGTTGGCCTTCTTCCGCTTCCGACGCCGCTTGTTACCGTACGTTCCCCTTACGATCTTGCCGCGCCGCGTGCGGATGTCGCCCTTACCCATTCACCATTCCACCCAAGGAGAGGATTCCATCATACCGCTTGGATCCTTCGTCGGGGCAGTGGGCGCGGAGGGGGCAAGCCCGTTCGCTAGGCGCGCGGTCACCAGCCCCAGCACTGCAACTCGTCTGCAAAGTAGTAGGGTCCCGAGTAATGTTCCTCGATCTTGGCCATGTGGATGGTCTCCATGCCCAGTGTGCGAGAGGTCCGATGGCCGAGAACCAAGCTGCGCGCGTTGGCGGCCGTCGCAATCCGACCGAGATCCGACGGTCTGGAATAGAGGTCCAGGATCCTGCCCCGGGCCGACTCGGAAACGGCATGGTGGACGACGAGTGCATCGGCGTTCTGCGCGAATCTGGCGACCGTGCCCTTCTGATTGCTGAATCCCCCCGCGAACACCAGCGAGATACCGTCGATTTCAACCCGCCAAGCGAGTGCCGGCAAGCCGCCGTGGTGGACGGGAATCGCCGCCAGCTTGATATTGTCCGTGCCGAATTCCGCCCAGCGTCGTGTTCCAATTGACGTGACGTCGCGCACGCTCACGCGAAAGCCACCCGGCGAGTCGACGCCCAGAAAGCGGGAAAGGTAGGGGTAGGCACCTTCCGGCCCGATGAGCCGATCAACGAGGGCGCCGGTCGACTCGCCGTTTGGATCGGCAGGTCCCAGGATGGGCAAAACTCGTTTGCGATCGGTTCGGAGCGATCCTTCAAGGAGGCTCGGCAGGTCCACGGTGTTGTAGGCTTGCAGGCGGGTAAAGACTATGGCGTCGAGGTCGGCGAAATCGGCACCCGCCTCGTCGAAGCGCAGGGCGGATCCCGAACCCGTGTCGACCATTAGCCGGGCATGCTCGCCATTCCATACCAGGTAGCTCGCCGCACTACGCTGATCGGTGATATCGGAACCACCGGAACCCAGGATCTGCAGCCAGACCCCCTCGTCGCCGCAATAGGCTACGTCCTGGGCCGACGACACCACTGGCAACAGCAAGAACACCGCGACTAGAAACCGCTTCGACATTCCTCTCTCTCCATCAATCAAGTTCGATCTCGTCGATTGCGGCCAGTAGTGCCCCGGCGCTCGCCTCGTCCGGCATCCGCCAGTCGCCCCTCGGGGACAGACTCACGGTACCGACCTTGGGACCCGGTGGCAGGGTGGTTCGTTTGAATTGCTGGGCGAAGAATCGCCCAAAAAAGACTCTGAGCCAATGCTTGATCTCGTGCGGTGTGTACGACCCGTCAAAGGCACGACACGCCAGCACGAAGATCTTCGCCGCACCCGCGCCGTTGCGCAGGAAGTGGTACAGGAAGAAGTCGTGGAGTTCGTAGGGGCCGATGATGGCCTCGGTTTCCTGGCCTATCTCGCCGTCCTCCGATGGAAGGAGTTCGGGGGTGATCGGCGTGTCCAGAACGCGGCTCAACACGGCCCGCAGGTCGTCGTCCGCCCGGTGTCGCGCATACCACCGGACAAGGTAGGCGATCAGCGTCTTGGGAACCCCGGCGTTGACGTTGTAGCTCGCCATCTGGTCCGCGTTGAACGTGCACCACCCCAAGGCGAGTTCCGAGAGGTCGCCGGTGCCGACCACGATGCCGCCCATGAGATTGGCGGTGTCGAACAGGATCTGCGTGCGCTCCCGAGCCTGCACGTTCTCGAACGTCACGTCAGCATCCCCCGGATGCGAGATGTCCGCGAGATGCTGATCGACCGCCGACTCGATGGGAATCTCGCGCAACTCCACCTCGGTTGTCCGGGCAAGCTCCCGGGCGGACGCCAAGGTGTGCGGCGTGGTTCCGGGCCCCGGCATGGTCAGTGCGCAAAGAGCGGTCGGTGACAAGCCCAAGATCTCAAGGGCATCGAGGCACACGAGATACGCGAGGCTCGAATCGAGGCCCCCCGACAGCCCGATTACCAAACGCTCAGCGCTGGCCGCACGCACACGCCGCGCCAGGCCGGTCGCCTGGATGGCGAGAATCTCCCGGGCGCGGGCGGGGAGTTCCAACTCGTCCGCCGGTACGAATGGCTGCCTTGGGTAGCTTCGTGCGAGACCGCGGAGAGTCGGCGGAACGCCGGCGTCAACCACGGTGGGTGGCGACGGTCGCCGACTTTGGGCAAAGGTGGTGTCTCCGCCCGCGCATTTATCATACGGTTGCCGATCTTTGGGTCTTTTGCCCACGCCGGAATAAGCCCCCAACG
>JAPOYW010000572.1 GCA_026706425.1 Gammaproteobacteria bacterium | reverse complement strand
CCGTCTCAAGCCTCAGCGGCACATGCCTCGTCGGTCTGAGGCGAAGCCTCGCTAGCAATCGCTACGAGATGGCGGTTCACGAGAACGCTCACCACGTATACCACGCCAATACCGGCCGCCATTCGCGCCACCATCCCGAAGATTGGGAGACCATTGAAGACAACATCAGCTTTAACGCCAGTAGGTTTTGTAGAGGTGGCGGGTAGACAATCCCACAATCGGTCGCTGCGTTTCACTGCGGCAGGCGTTCTTCTGTGCGCAATCGGTGGCGCGGTGTATTGGCATAGCGCTCCGAAACGCGATACCGAACCACCGGCGGGCCCCATGGCGCGAGCCGTCGACTCCTTGGGGGAGGCGTCCGTGTCTTCTAGCCAAATCCGCTCGCCGGATGTGCCCCACGCAAGTATTGCCGCTGAGGATATCGCAACGCTCGCCGAACTCAGGGAAATGTGCCCCGACCCGTGGACCGAAGGCGTACCCGACGACTGCAGCGCGGCGCTGGCTGGACGATACGGGCGGGAGGGTATGCGCATGGTACGACCTCCCTACGACGGCGGCGGGTGGGAATCGCCACCCCCCCGCTACCGGTGGAAGTCCCGTGGGAAGAGGCGTTCACAGACGTTGCGGGAGCCCGGCGTGCCGTTGAGGATGCGCTGGGGAAGCCGGAATGCGCCGCGTTCATCGTGTACGACTCGAAGGAGAAATTCGGAATAGCCGACGGTCGCGATGTTGAGGCGACGCCCCAACTACGCGAGGTGTGCGCGGCGGACGAGGCCGCAGGACTCGCCATGGTGCACGCGGGTTGCGTGAAACAGCTGCGTAGGGCCGGCCGGCTCGACCTGTCGTCAGAGCGGCATCCCGATGACGAGGCAGCCGCAGCCGTGCTTCGGGAGCGTGACTCTGCGTATCGGCATGAAGCCTATTGGGTTTGGGCGGTCGAACATCTGGACGATGACCCGACGCTGACGCTAGAGGAATACTGGCGTCGCCGCGACGAGATCGAGGACGAGCGCTTCCGCTTCGCGTGGCGTCGGCTCATGTGCCGCGCCGTGCCACCGGAGGCCTTCGCGTTATTGGACACACTGCCCGAGCCCGGTCACGACATCCACCAAGGGCACCATCTGCGCCGGTACGCAGCCCGTCTCGGCAATGAGTGGGCGCTCGCGGTTGCCGAGCGAAACGAGGAGGAGGTTTGGGGACCGGTTGACTGAGAGTATGCGTTGTCGCGGCTGCGCCCACTAAGCAAGGAAACGCGCCACGACCCCGTTCAGCTGGCGATGGCCCCTCGCCGTCAATGCCAGTCGACTCGCTTGCATCAGGCCCCAGTCCGCCAATTCGGCGACGGTCTGAGCGATGACCTCGAATCCCAACCCGGTGCGCGCCTCGAAGAGCCCGTGCTCCACACCGTCCACAAGCCGCAAAGCGTTCATCATGAATTCGGCGGGCAGCTCGTCGTGGGGCACCGGGGTGGTCTCGCTGTCGCCGCCGTTCAGATAGAGACGCGGCTGGCTCGCCTTGGCCGCGCGGACCACCTCGCCATCGTCGTTCGTGAACTTGCCGTGGGCACCGGCGCCGATGCCCATGTAGTCGCCGAATCGCCAGTAGTTCACGTTGTGCTCGCAGGGATGGCCGTCCTTGGCGAATGCGGATACCTCGTAGCGCCGGTACCCATGGCGTTCCAACAACTCGATTCCCGCTTCTTCGATCTCGCATGCTTGGTCGACGCCGGGTAGCCCGAGGGGCGGCCGGCGTGCGAACTCCGTCTTCGGCTCGATGGTGAGCTGGTACCAGGAGATGTGGTCCGGTTCCAGGCGAATGGCCTGCGCCAGGTCGTCGAGGGCCTCGTCCACAGTCTGCTTGGGCAATGCGTACATCAGGTCGAGGTTCAGACTGTCAACACCGGCCGCCTTGGCTTCCCGGGCTGCGTTGCCGATGTCGTCGGCGCCATGGATCCGCCCGAGAACGTTCAGGTGTGCCGCGTCGAAGGTCTGGGCACCGAGGGAGACGCGCGTGATGCCGGCCCGTCGATAGTCGGCGAAGGCGCCGCGCTCGATGGTCCCGGGGTTCGCCTCGAGGGTGACTTCCCAGGCGTCGGGCACGCGGTCGAGCAGGACTCGGAAAGTCTCCGGCGAGAAAAGGCTGGGCGTGCCGCCGCCGAAGTACACGGTGGTGATGCGTCGATCGCCGAATCGTTCGAGTTCCCGTTCGAAATCGTCGAGCAACGCCTTCCCGTACTCGGCCTCGCGCAGCGGTTCCTTCAGCGGATGCGAGTTGAAGTCGCAGTAGGGGCACTTGCGCACGCACCACGGGAAGTGGACATAGAGGCCCACTTCGGCAGGCGCCGTCATCGTTCGCGCGCGGACATCCCGCCGTTCTCTGCCAGCAGTCCGGCGAGCAGGCGGCATGCCTGGCCACGGTGGGACAGACGGTTCTTTTCCTTGAGCGGCAGTTGGGCCGACGTCTTCTTAAGGTTCGGAACCAGAAAATGCGGGTCGTAGCCGAAGCCGTTGCTGCCCCGGGGCGAAGCAATGATCTCCCCGTGCCACCGAGCCGCTGCAACGACGGGGGACGGGTCGGCCGGCGAGGCGATGTAGACGAGGCAGCAGGTGAAGTACGCAGCGCAGGGCGTGCGCATCCCGAGTTTGCGCAGCAATTTGGCGTTGTTGTCGGCGTCGGTCGCATCAACGCCGGCGTAGCGCGCCGAGTGAACGCCGGGTGCGCCGCCAAGGGACGGGACCACGAGGCCGGAGTCGTCGGCAATGGCCGGCAGACCAGATTGGCCGGCGGCGTGACGAGCCTTGCCCAGGGCGTTCTCGAGGAATGTGCAGGCGGTTTCCGGCGCCGCTTCGATGCTGAGTTCGCTCTGGGCCACCAGTTCGAAAGAAAGTCCGGCCAACGCCTCGGTGAGTTCCCTCACCTTGCCGGGGTTGCCCGTCGCGACAACGACACGCGTTGGCGATTGGCCGTCCACCTAGTCTTCTCGGTAAAGGGCGCGCTGGAACCGAAAGGTCTCGGAGCCGTGCTTCGGCAGTTCGACGGTGATCTCGAAGCGCAGGTTCTCGGCGTTCTCGAAGTCGAATGCCGCCAGGTAGTACACCGTTCCCTTGTCGTCGATCTCGCGGAAGTCGAGTTTCGTCGTCTGGTCGAGCAGGTTCTTGAACCGGCCTTCCACCGAGACCTTTTCTCCTTTCCCGGAGGGCCCGATCGCGGTGATGTTCACTAGGCCCTTGTTGCTTCCCCGCACGATCTCGTAGCGCTCGGCGATTTCAGCGGAAAGGACGGAGGCGTTGAACGCGATGTAGTGCACGCGCCAGTCGCCGAATCGCTTGAACTGCTCGGCGTGGGCAGCGCACACCACCAGTAGCACGACAGACGCTGCTAGGACGGACTTCCTCATGTCGTACCGGCCCGCCCGAGCCGGTAGAAAGCAATGGTGCCGAACAGGTTGCGGAGCGGGTTCAAGCGCCCCTGGACGCGGTAGTCGCCATCGACCACGTGGCGCTCGATGATCGGCAGCCGCTTCGCCGTGACCAGACGCTCGAAGTCGCGAAACGTGCACAGGTGGATGTTGGGCGTGTCGTACCACTGGTGCGGCAGGTGATTGGCGACGGGCATTCGGCCCAGCGCGGCAAGGTGCAGCCGGCATCGCCAATGTCCGAAGTTGGGGAAGGTGACCACGCACTCCTGGCCGATGCGCAGCATTTCGTCGATGAGGTCCGAGGGCGACGCAACCGCCTGCAGCGTTTCGGTCATCACGACCATGTCGAAGCTCGAGTCCGGGAATCGTCCTAGGCCCTCGTCGAGGTCGTGCTCGATCACGTTGACGCCGGCGCGCACGCAGGCGCTGATCTCCTTGGAATCGTTTTCGATGCCGTAGCCGTTGACGCCCTTCTCGGCGGCAAGCCATTTCAAGAGCTCGCCGCTGCCGCAGCCGAGGTCCAACACCCGTGCGTCCGGATTGACGAGCGCCGCAATGATCTCCAGGTCGGGTCTCATGTCGACGAACCACCCCTGGCGACGGCGTCGAGGTAGCCGCCGAGCACATCGAAGTAGCGCTCGTTGGGGAGCAGGAAGGAGTCGTGCCCGTGGGGCGCGTCGATCTTTGCGCTGACCACGTCCTTGCGGGCCTCGATCAAGGCGTCGACGATCTCGTCGGAGCGTGCCGGGGAGAACCGCCAGTCGGACAGGAACGAAAGCACCAGGAACTTCGCCTGGGTTCCGGCCAGGACTCGGACGAGGTCGCCTTCGAATTCCAGCGCCGGATCGAAGTAGTCCAGCGCCCGAGTCATGAGCAGGTAGGTGTTGGCATCGAACCGTTCCGAGAACGAAGTTCCCTGGTAGTGGAGATAGCTCTCCACCTGGAATTGCACATCCTGGGCCGATCCGATGTCTCCCGATTTCAGTTCGCGCCCGAATCGATCGCCCATGCTGTCGTCGGACAGGTAGGTCACATGTCCGACCATCCGGGCGAGCATAAGACCCTTTCGCGGAATCGCGTTGGCTTGGTGGTAGCGTCCCTCGTGGAACTCCGGGTCTGCCTGGATGGCCTGCCGGGCAATCTCGTTGAATGCGATGTTCTGCGCCGAGAGCTTTGCGGCAGCAGCGATGACGACCGCGTGGGCGATCCGGTCGGGGAAGTCGATCGCCCACTGCAGCGCCTGCATACCGCCTAGGCTGCCGCCGATGACCGCCGCGAAGCGCGAGATGCCCAAGACGTCGGCTAGCATCGCTTGGCTCTTCACCCAGTCCTTGACGGTCACGGTGGGAAATCGTTCACCGTAGGGTTCGCCAATGTCGGGATCGACGGTGCGAGGCCCGGTGCTGCCGTTGCAGCCGCCGAGGTTGTTGAGTGAAACGACGAAGAACTTGGTCGTGTCGATGGGTTTGCCGGGACCGATGCAGGTGTCCCACCAACCGGGCTTGGCGTCCTCGGGGGAATGGTAGCCCGCCGCGTGGTGATCCCCGGATAGGGCGTGACAGACCAGCACCGCGTTGCCCCGGATCTCGTCGAGTTCACCGTAGGTCTCGTAGACGAGGTCGAACCCCGGCAGCGTCTCCCGGCACTGCAGTTCGAAGGGCTCCTCGAAATGGGCTATGCGCGGTTCAACCAGCCCGATGGAGCCCTCAGCCGGGGAGCGCGAGGGGCTTGCCCTTCGCATGGAAGGGCCGGATTCCGTCAACCGCACCACGATTGGTATTGGCAGGGCATCACAGTGCCGAGGGCGAAACCCTGGATCAGCAACAAGACCACGATGGTAATCATCGGCGAAAGGTCGATACCGCCGAGCGCCGGAAGGATCCGTCGCGCCGGGGCGAGCAACGGCTCGGCGAGTTCCCGGGCGATGATCGCGGCCGGCGAGTAGACCTGTGGCGCTATCCAACTCATGATGATCGACACGAAGATCGCGACCAGGAAGATGCCCACGACGAGGCTAAGCGTGGTGTGCAAGCCGTCCGTCAAGATGGCGAGGATGTCGATCGACAGCCCGGTTGACCAAATGTGGAATGTGACGGCCAGCATGTGCGCCACCCAGGCCATGAAGAACGAGGCGAAGTCCAGATTCCGGTAGGGACGCAGTACCTTGCGCACGGGATCCAAGACCGGGTTGGTGAACCGAACAATGCCTTCGGAGACCGGGTTGTAGAAGCTCGCGTGTACCGCCTGCAGGACGAAACGCAGCAGGAACAACAGTGCAGCGACCCGTAGGACGAGCGTGACGACGAAGGTCAGTGGGTCACCCATCTGCCATGGACTCCTTTGAAAACTCGCTGTTCAGATCGTTGGCCACAGCCAAGTTATTGATTCAATTCACCTAGAGCAATTCACCCGACCTTCGGCCGACCTACCTAGTCGGATTCGTCTGACGCCTCGCGTGCCAATTCCCGGGACCGTTCGAACGCCCCGCGCACGGCGGCGTCGAGGGATTCGTGAAACGACCGTTCGCCAAGTATAGAGAGCGCTCGCGCTGTCGTCCCGCCCGGCGACGTAACCCGCGCCCGCAGTTCCGCCGGATCGTCGTCGCTGGCCATGATCGCCGCGCCGCGGGCCGTGGCGACCACGAGTCGCTTGGCGGTCTCCGGATCGAGCCCGATGTTCGTCCCGGCGGCGGCGAGTGCTTCGATAACGGCGAAGAAGTAGGCGGGCCCGCTCCCGGAGAGTGCCGTCACGGCATCGAGGTCGGTGTCCGTGTCGAACCAGACGACTTCGCCGGCGGCCCGCAGGATCGTCTCGGCCTCGTTTCGCTGGTCGGCGGTGACCGCCGCGTTGGCGATCAAACCGCTTATGCCGGCCCCGACGAGGGCCGGGGTGTTCGGCATGCAGCGCACCAGCGGACGACCGTTGCCGAGCCACGTTTCAATGGCGGTCATGGGAACGCCGGCGGCAATGGACAAGACGAGTTGATCGTCGCTCATTCCGGGCGCGATCTCGCGAACGACGGATTCGAGCACCTGCGGTTTGACCGCCAGCACCACCGTCGACGCCCCCTGGACCGCAACCGTGTTGTCCGCCGTGGTCGAGACCGGCGGATCGAATCGCGCCCGCTGTTCGGCCACCGGTTCGGAGACCACCACGTCATAGGCACGGTGGGCTAGGCGTGTCGCCAGGGCGTAGGCCATGTTTCCGCCCCCGACGAAGGCGATCCGCCGGTTCACGCGGGAACCTCCCGAGCAGACGTTGGGCGCGGCCCGAAGATTGCCGTACCGATACGCACCATGTTGGCACCTTCTTCGATGGCGATCTCGAAGTCGTCCGACATGCCCATCGACAACGAGTCCCAGTGGTCGCCGGCATCGTCGCCATGGACATCGAACAGTGACCGCAGCGCACGGAAACTGGCCCGATGGTCGCCGTCGGCCCGGGGAATGGCCATCAAACCGCGCAGGCGGAGGCCCGCTAGCCCTTGGATGTGAGCCACCAGTTCCGGCAGGTCCGACGGGGCGACCCCTGCCTTCTGGGGCTCGGCGTCGATGTTGACCTGGACGCAGATGTCGAGGGGGCGTTCCGCCGCCGCGGCGAGGCGAGTCGCGATCCGCGCGCGATCCACGGTATGGATCCATTGGAAGCGGCGGGCGATGTCGCGGGTCTTGTTGGATTGGACGGCGCCGATGAAGTGCCAGACGATGTCGAGGTCCGACAAGGCGGTCATCTTGGCGGCGGCTTCCTGGAGATAGTTCTCGCCGAAGTCCCGCTGACCCGCCTCGTACGCGGCACGGATCTCGCCGGCACTTCGAGCCTTGGATACGGCAATCAGTCGCACCCGGCTAGGAGAACGCCCCGTCCGACCTTCGGCGAGGCGGATGGCGGCGGCGGCCGCCTCGATTCGCTTGTCGCAATCCACGCTGCAGTTTAACCTGCGGTGTCGGCGCCGGGCGGGCCAAATCAACGCGATTCCTGTGCTGTCAGCCGAATTTTCAGAAATCTCGCACAGCCGCAGGGGTCATTGGCTGTCGTGGACGACGAACCACCGACGGTAAAGTCCACGCATGTCAATTCCGGATTTCTTGGCCTCGGCCACCGAACGCGGCGCTTCGGACATACATCTCTGCGCAGGCTTGCCGCCGCTGATACGCGTCGATGGCGACATCGAACCCCTGGTGTCCGAACCCGTGCTTGCCCGCGAGATCCGCGCATGGATCGAAGACATGGCCACCGACAAAGACCGGCTGGACTTCGCCCAACGCCATGAAGCGGATTTCAGCTTGGCGCTACCTGCGGTGGGTCGTTTCCGGGTGAACGTGTTCGAGTCCCGTCGCGGCCCCGGCGCCGTGTTCCGGTCGGTGCCGGAGACCGTTCCCACATTGCGGGATCTAGGCCTCGGCTCGACGTTTCAGCGGATCGCCGAAGCCCAGCGCGGTCTCGTCCTGGTCACGGGACCCACCGGATCGGGCAAGAGCACCACGCTCGCGGCGATGATCGACCACGTCAACAGGACGCGACGCGGGCACATACTCACGATCGAGGATCCCATCGAGTTCGTTCACGAACCGAGGAACAGCCTGGTCAACCAACGCGAGGTGGGCCGGGACACGTCGACGCTGTCCGGTGCCTTGCGCGCCGCGCTCCGGGAGGATCCCGACGTGATCCTGATCGGCGAACTGCGCGATCTCGAGAGCATTCGGCTCGCACTGACCGCTGCCGAGACAGGTCATCTGGTGTTCGCCTCGCTGCATACCCCATCGGCGCCGAAGGCCGTGGACCGGATACTTACCGTGTTTCCGGCGGGCGAGATGGACACGATCCGCTCGCTTCTGTCGGAGCCGTTGCATGCCGTGATCTGGCAGACGCTCTTGAAGCGGGAGGACGCCGGTGGTGGCCACAGCGGCGAAGGCGGCACCGGACGCCGCATAGCGGTCCACGAAATCCTGGTCGCCACAACGGCGGTCCGAAACCTCATCCGCGAGCAGAAGATCGCGCAAATCTACT
>JAPOYW010000617.1 GCA_026706425.1 Gammaproteobacteria bacterium | reverse complement strand
CTCGGATTGCAGACTCGGCCCACTGTTCATCGTCCGTTGGGGAGTCAGAGTTGCACGACTCACCAACAGGAGGTCCACGAAGTGGGGTGGTTGGGCAAGCTGTTGTCGTCGGCGACGCCCCGACGTTAAGACCATGTGTCGATATGGAGCGTGACCGCGCGGGATGCAAAGACCTTCTTCTGCATCGCGGGAACGCTGTGGGTTGCCGCACTCGCCTTCATCGTCTATAAGTCGGTGGCAGACTCGCCGGTGCCGGCAGCAGCCGGGGCGCGAGGCATCGGCGACTCCATACTCGCGGTGCTGGCGGAGTTCGGCAACGTGGGGATGGCGATTGGAATCCTCTCGATGGTGCTAGCCCCTCTGGCGAACGCAACAGGAGTGATGTTGATGTCGTTGTATCAAGCGATGGTTAATCGGCTGGTGATTCCAGTCATCGAGGCTCATATGGCAAAGGGTCGGGAAGAAGGCCGGACGGAGGTCATGGAAGAGTGGCGAGCTTGGAACGAGCGCCGCTTGGCGGCTGAACGCGGGGGCCTGAAATTCGACGAATCGCCGCCGGGCGAAGGCCTCAACGCGCCAGACTGAACCCGTCTCCCGGCTTTCGTAGTCGGGTCTGGGTGAGATGGCATGTCCCCCCGAAACGAATCCGACGTAGCGCTTCGGTAAGGCAGACGATCTCGGGTTCTCGGTGCCCGATTCGGCTCAGAATTTCGAGCGCCCGCGTCGATCTCGGCGTCGCCCATTCGAGATTCCAGTTGACCACCGTTAACATGGTTCTGTCCGCATGCGGTACCGAGGATTGGAGAAGGGCAATGGATGTCTCGTGACGAGAGGGCGCCTCTCCACGGTTCGGGGGGGCGAAAGACCCCCGTTGCTCAGCTAGCCCGGCGGCTGGGCGTCAGTCCGCAGGACGTATCTAAAGCAGCCCAGCGGGTCCTGAAGCTACCGGCGGGTAGCGCGCGCGATGGGCAGTAAAAGCTCACGGCTCATCAGTGTATGCAGATCGAGCGCACCCTGACCGGCAGCGGGCTCGAATTGCGCGACGCGGTCGTACCCGAAGACACCCCCGACCGATCCTTCGACGCAGACCCGCTGCTATTCGCGCCGCAGCATGTCGATGTGGACGTCTACGACTTCACTACCTTCCTCGGGGAGATGTGCGACACCGATTTCGAACGCCGATCCGTGGCAGAGAGCCGAGCGATGTTTCGGGAGGCCCTCGGAAAGACGGCGTTGGGACACGGGGAGTTGGGACCGTGGCGGAACCGCGAGGACGCGCTGTTCGCGGAAATGCGCGCCGAACTGTTCGGGGCCGTTGTACTTGACGAATCGGACGCCGTGCGCAAGGGGGGACTCGTTCGACTGACGGACGCTGCCTATCGCAGGCAACGCCGTGCCGCTATAGGCTCCAAGGCGGTGGCTGCCGTGCTCAAGGTCGCCAAGGCGCTTAGACCCGAGGTGATCGACCGCGTCTTTCCGGAGCTTCTCGCCGCCACGGCAACCCTCTACCGCCTGTACGACGGCTCCATGCGGGAAGAATTTGCCTCCTTCGACCGAGTCGTCGTCGATGAGGCCCAGGATCTGACCCTGCTTGAGACATCGGTGATCGTAGAACACTGCCACGAGATTGCACGCAAGATTGGTTATGCCCCTTGGTTGTTGTTGGCCGGCGACGACGGACAGACTGTTCGGCCCTCGGGTTTCGACTGGGGCCCGGTCAGCGATCTGCTCGCGGACCGGCTTGAGCCGCCGAGGAAGTTCCCGTTGGCGGAGAACCTGCGCTGTCCCACGAGAGTCGCGGCCGTGGTCGACCGGGCGTCCCAACGCTACGCCGAGCTTGGCAAGCCCCTGCGGCCGACGAAGCAGCAGCGGGAAGCTGGGGGTCGGGATGTCGACGCGCAGATCTTCCAGGTCGCCGTGACGCAGTACGATGCCAGTGCGCTGCTCGAGCAGTTGAAGGAGTTGGAGCATGTGGCCGTCGTATGTCCCGAGCCCGATGTCCCGGAGTGGGTTCCGGAGGCGCTCCGCGATGTCGTGCTCACGGCGGCGGACGCCAAGGGACTGGAATACCAAGCGGTTTGCGTACTCGATCCCGGTCGATACCTGATGCGCTTGGGGGAAGCCGAGGACAAGGTGAAGGACGCCGCACGGCTCGAAGAACATATGCGCCGTACCGCCATCGACCGACTTCGCGTGGCCCTAAGCCGCCCGACGGAGACGTTGGTGTTCCTGGATGTCGATGCGGACGACTTGACGCTCAGGTTTAGCCGGGGATTGCTGGGCGATGCCGCCCGTTTCGAGCCGGAGGACCTCCTGGAGCACCTTGCCAATGGCGAGACGACCGTCGAGGAACGAGTGGATCGCCGGATCGACGAGGCACGCGCGCTCGTTGGCGAGCGTCCGGAACGCGCATGGCTACGTGCGGACCAGGCCGTCAAGCTGCTTGGCGATCCCGATCTGCCGAATGGCGTCTCGGACGAGGAGATCCGACACCGGGCCCGAACCACGTTGCTCGCCACGGCGGCACGCCTCCTCGTCGATGGCGTCCCAAAGGGAATCGCGCGTCATGAGGTCAACAAAGCGGCCAGGTCTGAAGCCGCCGCTCTCGATTTATCTGAGTCCGAGGAGTCGTCGGACGCCCCGGCGACTGATCCTCGAACGGTGGCGGATCAACAAGGTTTGACTGAGACGACCTTTGCATCGTGTATACACGCATTCGACGAACTGGAGGCGTGGAGCGACGCGCCAGACAGGAGGGCAGCCACACCGTTCGGTCTGCTCGACGCGACGCTTGCGCTCGGCAACCAAGACGAGTGGCTGGGGTCGGCGCTCCGGTCGGTTGCACAGACGTTGCGAGGTGCCCTACAGGAGCAAGCTGGCAGTCCCGACACAGCAGACCGCTACGCTGGCGACGTGGAGGGGTGGCTCCGGTTGACGGGGTATCCGGGCGACATCGCGGGGGAAGCCCGCCGTCTGCGCGTTCTCGCGGTCGAGGCGTTGATCGAACACGATGCCGAGGCGGCCAATCGCACGTTGAAGAAGGTCGTACCGGAAGACACTCGTCTCGTGGCACGGGTTCGCGAAGCCCAGGGCAGGTTCGATGAGGCGGCCGAGGCCTTCGAACGTGTCGAAATGCCCGAGGATGCGCTTCGGGCTTGGCGGATGGCCGGACGATGGGAAGAGGCGATTCGGCTGGCGGAGGGAACCGAGCGGGCCGACCTCGAGTGGTTGGGCGACCTGCAACGTATCGTAGAGCAGCAACCAACGGATCTGGGGGAGCGGCTGACTCCGGGGGAACGGGAAAGACTGCAGCGGGTTGTGGGGCGAGTGGCTCGCGGATAGGGCGGCGACACAAACGACCTGGGTGTGCGGTACTGGGCGAGGAAGTCAGGAGGCCGGTCGACACCGAGAGGATCGCCCGGTCGTTGCAGATCGGGACTCCGTTACGCACACTCGAACGTTTGTGGGGGGAAGGGCTGCTTTGTTGATCCATGTCAGATGCTGAGGTAATCGACCCCAGAGCCGGGGTTGATCAGCGCGTGTCGATGCTCATCGAGGATGCGCGCAAAAAGCTTGTAGACACCGGAACACGCAACCGCCTCGTCCATGTGAACCGCTCCGGACGCGGGCGATTCCTGAACATCGTCAACGAACGGGCCGACGACGTCTTCCGCATCCTCTACGCCGAACGGCGGAAAATGCGCTTCCATGCCTCGGAAGCTGCGCCCGTTGACGAGGAAGAGAACGGGGATAGCGTCCACTTCGACGAGGTTGACCTTCTCGGCTTCGACGGGGTCGAGGAGATCGACGAGTCGCGGTTCACCGACCGACTCCTCGACACCAACCTCGGTACGGATGCGTTGCAGAAGCGGCTGCTGCAACTGGCCAGAGATGCGCGGACTGCGGAAGAAGAACAAGGGATCAACATCCTCTTCCTCGCTCTTGGCTTCCTTGCCTGGTTCGAAGACGAGAAGTCCGAGGTGCCGCGGGAGGCGCCGCTGATCCTCGTGCCCGTCGAGCTGGTGCGCAATGAACGTACTTCCACATACGTCATTCGCGCCCGCGAAGAGGACATTGTCACGAATCTGCCCCTGCAGGCGAGGCTGCGCGACGATTTCGGTCTGACGCTACCCGAGATCGACGATGGGGACGAATGGATTCCTTCCGGCTACTTCGATGCCGTACGCGATGCCCTGGTGGCCAAGCCGCGTTGGCGTTTGGACGGCAACGGCATCCAGCTCGGTTTCTTCTCGTTCGCGAAGCAGTTGATGCAGCGCGACCTGGAACAAGCACAGTGGCCGGAAGGCGGCCTCGCGGCCGACGCGACGATCCGGGGTCTGATGCATTCGGGATTCGAACCGGAATCCAGCCCGTTTCCGGACGGCAAAAGGCTCGACAACCTGCTCCCTCCCCAGGACATCGTGCAGGTCATCGACGCGGACGCCCCGCAGACCAAGGTCATCGAGGAGGTTCGGCGCGGAAGGAACCTGGTTGTCCAGGGGCCGCCGGGGACGGGCAAGTCGCAGACCATCACGAACGTCATCGCGGCGGCGACGCACGACGGCAAGACCGTGCTCTTCATGGCGGAGAAGATGGCTGCCCTGGATGTGGTCCTTGGTCGGTTGCGGAACTGCGGGCTCGGCGATCTTTGTCTTGAACTCCACTCGCGGCACGCCAACAAACGGGAAGTTCTGCAGGAGATCGGTCGGACGCTTCAATCGCGCCAGGAGGAAATGCCGACGGAAATCGACGCGACGGAACTGCGTGTCAAACGGGACGAACTGAACCGCATTGCCGATCTGCTCCACACAGCCATCGGGCATCGGGACTACACGCCGTTCGAAGCCATGGCCGATGTCGTGGGGTTCATTGCCAGCGATCGACGGCCACCCGATCTGAGCCGTGAGGGCCTGGCCGAACTCACCGTCGAACAACGCCGTCAGATCGAGCGCGACATCGCGAATCTGGCCGAGCCGCTGGCCGCGACCGGCCCTCGCTCGCACCATCCTTTCGCTGGCTGTCGCGAGCTCGACCTGCAACCCGTCGCATTGCAGCGGTTGGATAACGCGCTAACCAAGGCAATCAACGCGCTCGAGGACGCTCTGTCGACCAGTCGGGCGTTTGCTTGCGGTCGCTCCCGCGAAGAGCGCGAGTCGAGTACCGACGAGTGGCTCCCGAGGGCGGAATCCGTCGCCGACCTCCGGCAAAGCGCCAGGTTTCTCGATCTGGTTGGACAGCGTCCAGAACGGGCGGCGCAGCTAATTGACGCGGTCTTCGGCAAGGAATCTGCGCGCGATGTCGCGGAGTCGCTGGAAACCGGTCGCCAATGGGCGCAGGCCAAACACGATGCCGAATCAAGATTTCGGGACCACGCGTGGGAGATACCGGCGGCGCCGCTGCTGTTGGACCTTGAGCGCGGTGCGGCACCGGGCTTGAGTTCCTTTCTTGCCAGACTGGGCGGCGCATACCGACGGGCTAGCAAGACCCTCGCAGGGCTTGCGGTGGGCGAGCTGCCGAAGTCGGGTGCCGATCGCGTTGAACTGGCGAGACAACTGGCGGATGTGCAGCGCCGGCGTCGCGAGCTGGCCGACGAGGAGGGATTTCTCGCGCAACACTTGGGTGCTGCATGGCGCGGCGAACGAACGGACTTCGAAGGCCTTCGCGATGCCGCTGTCTGGCTCGCCGAGGTAGAGGCTACGGACATTGCAGATTCGGCATCCGACCTCACACGTGTGGAATCGACGTTCCTGCGGCCGGTGGAGACCGGACAGGCGATAGAGCAAACGGCAATGTCCGCGTTGGAGGGGGCCCGCACGGTGGTGGAACTACTGCGCCTGGATCTGACGGTCGTAGGGCTCGGGGATCAAATTGATCAGGCATCGCTGTTTGCCCTGCACGACCGATTCGCGGCGATGGCGGCGAACCGAGAGCGTTACAACGAGTGGCGCCGGATCCAACACCTCGTCCGGCAGCTAACGCGGGCCGGTCTCGGGGCGCTTGCGGCGATGCTGGACGATGGACGGCTAGCAGCGGCGGACGCGGTAGACGAGTTCGCGTACGCGGCTGCCGAAGCGCGTTGGGAATTGGCCACGGAGTCAATACCCGATCTCGCCAGTCTCGCCGACCTGGACCGGCATCAACTGGTTGCGGCGTTCGATGCCTTGGAGTCCAAGCATGTCGACAACGTCAAAGACCTGATCCGATCACGTCACCTCGCCCAGCTGCCGCTCGGCGCTGCGGGCGAGATGGCCGTCATCCGTGGCGAGATCGCCCGCAAGAGACGCCACATGCCAATCCGTCGTCTGATGGACAAGGCAGGCGGCATGGTGCAGCGCATCAAGCCGGTGTTCCTGATGAGCCCGATCTCCATCGCCCAGTTCCTCCCGCCAAGGGCGTTGCGGTTCGATGTTCTGGTGGTCGACGAGGCCAGCCAAGTGCGACCCGAGGACGCCTTGGGCGCGATCGCGCGATGTGGACAGATCGTGATCGTCGGCGACCAGAAGCAGTTGCCGCCCACTTCGTTCTTCGATCGCCTGGGAGCGGACGAACCGGTCGACGAGGAGGACGACGCAGGGGGTGGCGTTGCCAGCGCTACCGAGATGGAGAGCATCCTCACGCTGTGCGAGGCGCGGGGCATCAGCCCGCGGATGCTCGAATGGCACTACCGCTCCCGGGATCCGTCGTTGATTCGGGTATCCAACGAGGAGTTCTACGACAGCCGGCTCATCCTGCCGCCGTCGCCGCTCGAGCTCGATGATTCCTACGGTCTGTCGTTCGAACGAGTCCCCGGGGTCTATTCGACGAAAGGCAGCGGCGCCGGTCGGCCTGGCACGAACCGGGTCGAGGCCGAGCATGTCGTTCAGGCGGTAGCGGTTCACGCGCGGGAGTGGCCGGGCATGTCGCTTGGCGTCGTGACGTTCTCCAAGGCGCAGGCGGACATGGTTACGGAGCTTCTCGAACTCGAACGGCGTCGGGACGAGGTGCTCAACGACTTCCTGCGCGAGGGTCATGCGGAAGACGCCTTCGTCAAGAACATCGAGAACGTTCAGGGCGACGAGCGGGACGTGATCTTCATCAGCGTCGGCTACGGGCCGACCGAGGCGGGAGGACGGCTCGCGAGCATGCGTTTTGGTCCGGTCAATGCGGAAGGGGGCGAGCGGCGCCTGAACGTCCTCTTCACCCGTGCCCGGGCGTGTTGCCGTGTCTTCGCCTCGTTCGACCCCGGGGACATGGATCTGAATCGCGCCCGCGGGATCGGCCCGAGGATCCTGAAGCGGTTTCTCGATTTCGCGAAGACCGGCGAGGCGGCGGAGCATAGGCCGACGGGCGGAGGCGCGGATAGCCCGTTCGAGGAGGACGTGGCCGATGTCATCCGTTCGCTCGGCTATCTTGCCGACCACCAGGTGGGCACCGCTGGCTTCCGAATCGACGTCGGAGTCAGACATCCGGACGCGCCGGGCAAGTACATCCTCGCGGTCGAATGCGATGGTGCGGCGTACCACCGGGCCTTGTCGGCACGCGAACGCGACCGCCATCGCCAGGCCGTATTGGAGGGGCTGGGTTGGACGTTCCACCGGATCTGGAGCACGGACTGGTTCCATCGCCGTGCCCAGGAAGGACAACGCCTGGCACAAGCGCTCGCCGAAGCGCGGTCCGCCGTAGAGCACGCCCGGGTTCGCGGCGCCAACGAAGACGGTCGTCGAGTGGAACCGGAGGAATCGGCATCGAATGCCGAAACAGACATGGGCACCATAGCGCTTCCGGCGATCACGGCACCGTTGGTCTACCGCGAAGCCGAAGTCTCGGTGGATACGGCGCTGGAACCCCACGAGGTGCCGCCATCACGTCTGGCCGGAATTGTGCGGGAGATCGTCGTGGTCGAAGGTCCCATTCACGTCGATCTGGTCGCGCGTCGCGTCGCGGAGTCGTTCGGCAAGGGCCGGACTGGCACGCGAATCGGCGCGGCGACACGAACGGCGTTGCGCGAGGCCGAGCGGCAGAGCGGCGGCGACTTGGAGGTGCGCCGCGGTTTCTGGCTGACACGAGAGCAAAGCGAGCGGATTCCGATACGCGACAGGTCCGCTGCGGGCGGCCGGGCGAAGGAGGCGGCGATGTTGCCGCCCATGGAAATCGTGGCCGCCGCCGAGTTGATCGAGCGAGAAAGCGGCCGAGTGGAGCAGCGCGACCTCATCCGAGAGGTGAGCCGTCTGCTCGGATTCAAACAGGCGGGAACCGATCTCAGGCGGGTGATCGGGGACGCACTGGACGCAAAGGCGCAAGACGATTAGCGGCCCTTCAGATCAGGCGAGAGTGTGAATTGGCGCGAACACATTGTCGTTGACCCCGCAATCTGCCACGGTCGAGGGTGTATCGCAGGCACTCGGATCCTAGCCCGGATATCTCACCAGTGGCCGCGATGATGCGCGCCCTTGCGGGCGCGTT
>JAPOYW010000310.1 GCA_026706425.1 Gammaproteobacteria bacterium | reverse complement strand
GCGAGATGACGGCCAACATGATTGTGTGCCTCCTGACTCGTCTCCTGATTCTACACTCTGAAGCCAAATGTTGGCCGAACACCTCCACACTCGGCGTCGGCGAATCGCGGTGGGTGGGCTCGCGCTAAACTTGATCCCATGCACGCAGCGGGCAGGACGGATACGGGGCGGGTTCGCCATGAAAACCAGGACGCATTCGCCCTGCGCGAAGACCTGGGCCTTGCCGTGGTCGCGGACGGCGTGTCCATGCCCCGGGCGGGCGGTGTTGCGGCCGAGATCGCCGTCGAAACCGCCGTCGAATACCTGGCTGGCGTGGCCGCCGGAGAGCCCTTGACCGGGCAACACCTGCGCCGGGCCTTGGAGACCGCCAACGAACGCGTATTCGGGCTGTCGAGGGCCATCTCCGCGTACCGGGGCATGGCGACCACGCTGGTTGTTGCCGTCGTGAACGGCGCAAGGGGCTACGTCGCCCATGTCGGCGACTCGCGGGTCTACCGTTACCGCAATGTCGAACTGACGGCCATCACCAAGGACCACAGCGTCGTCCAACGGCGGGTGGACGCCGGTCTGATTTCGCCCACCCAGGCGCGCGTCGCCCGAGACCGACACGTCGTCACCCGGGCCATCGGCGCGGAGCCGACGTTGGCTCCCGACATTGCGGCTCTGGACCTAGAGGACGGCGACCTGCTGCTGCTATGCAGCGACGGCTTGACAGAGCACCTGGAAGACGACGAAATCGCACGCCACCTCGCCGAGGCGTCCGACTTGGACGAGACCGCGGATCGCCTGGTCGAGGCGGCCAACGCCGCAGGCGGGTCGGACAATGTTACGGTCGTCTTGGTCCGCTGCTGATCGCGCTGGAAGAAACCAACGAGGATGCAATGATGATCAAGGATCGCATTGAGGAAAAACTTGCCGTCGTATTCGATCCGGCGCACCTGGAAGTCGTCAACGAAAGCGGCAACCACAACGTGCCGGATGGATCCGAGACGCATTTCAAGGTGGTGATCGTCTCGGGGAAGTTCGAGGGCGAACGGCTCATCAACCGACACCGGCGCGTCAACGAGACGTTGGCCGACGAACTCGCCGGCGGGGTGCATGCCCTGGCGATCCACACCTACACCGCGGCCGATTGGCAAAAGCGCTTCGGCAATGCCCCCATGTCTCCGCCCTGTCGGAGAGGGGACGGCGCACAGCGAGCGCAGCGCGACACCGGCGGGTAGCACCATGCCGGATGCCCGCCAAGGGGCCTCGGTCGCCTCGTTCTATCGCTTCCAGCCCGTCCACGATGTCCACGGGTTGCGCGAGGTCATTGAGGCTGCGTGTACCCGGCGCTCGCTGCGTGGGACGGTTCTGCTCGCACCGGAGGGCGTCAACGCCACCTTGGCGGGAGCGCGTGGCGACCTTCAGCAGGTCATCGAGCGACATTTCCCAGGTGTCGACGTCAAATGGTCGACGGCATCCCTGGATAACCCGGTTTTCGGGCGACTCAAGGTGCGCGCGCGGGGGGAAATCGTCACCTTCGGCCGACCGCTCTCGGCGTCGACACCCGTCGGGAGGCATGTGTCCCCGGCAGACTGGAACGAGTTGATCACCGACCCCGATGTCCTCGTGCTCGATGTGCGGAACGGCTACGAGTCCGACGTCGGCACGTTCAAGGGAGCAAGGCGAACCGCCACGGCCAACTTCCGGGACTTCCCGGATTTCGTCGTTCGGGAGCTTGGCAGGCACCGGCACCAGCGCATTGCAGTGTTCTGCACCGGCGGCATCCGCTGCGAGAAGGCATCAGCCTACCTGTTGGCGCAAGGATTCGAGGACGTTTCGCAACTCGACGGCGGAATTCTCAAGTACTTTGCGGAGACGGCGGATGTAGACCGTGCGTTCGAAGGTGAGTGCTTCGTCTTCGACGAACGGGTTTCGGTCACGTCGAACCTCGAGCAGGGCGGTTTCGAGCTCTGCGGGAACTGCGGTCGGCCGCTGTCGCCAAACGATCGGGGGTCGCCGCACTCGGAGTGCGGAAAGAGCTGTGACGGCCGCCAACGACGAGTCGACGTGTAACTCAACCCGGTGTGTTCGGCGCCAGCGCCCGAATCGCGTCAATCCGAGCCTGAATGGTCGGGTGCGACCAAGACCTCGCGTCCAGGGGTTGCTTGTTCAGTTCGGCGAGCTTTGTGAGGGCGTCAACGAGGAGCTCGCCGTCACCGAGCATTTCCACCGCTAGACGGTCGGCTTGGAATTCCATCCGACGCATGAAAAAACCGGGTAAGGCGACGACGAACAACCCGGCGAATGCACCCGCGAGGGCCGCTCCCGCTGCCATAAACAGGGGTCCGTCCCTGTCGAACAGGGGATTTGCGAACGAAATGACGCATAGGACGTGCAGCCATGTGCCAAGGATTGTCAACGGCAGAACGAGCCTCGGTACGTGACGCTTGACCACGTGTGCCACCTCGTGCGCGAGTACCGCGCACAGCTGCGAATGAGACATGCGCTCCAGGAGGCCACCCCCGATCACGACTAGGTGTGCGCCCAATCCGGCAGTCGCGAACGCGTTCGCGATTCGACCTTCCTGTATCCGGACATGAAAGGCCGGCAGTCCACGTTCGAGCCGTAGGTTCGCCAACCATGCCTCGACATTGGCGATGTTGCGCGAAGTTAGCCTCGGGGCGCGAAGGTACGTTAACCACGGCAGCGCGAACGTCTGGTAGAGCGGGAGAATCGCGACGACCAATGGCAGGACCGCCCAGACAGGCAGCCCGATGGTTGTGGTTGCGTGTCCCACCAACCCCGCAAATGCAAGGCCGAAGACCATCGCCAACAGTACGCATACCTCCACAATCAGCTTCTCGCGCCAACTGGCCTCATGCTCTGGGGGCAATCGAAAGGACCATCGATGTACTGTTGCGGCGAGTCTGAAAAGTGCGACCCAAATCGAAAGATACATCGTCAAACCCGCCAGGAGACCCAAACAGAAAGACGACAGCCACTCGTTCGAAGGCAAATCGATCCAGGTCGAAACCGTGGTCGAGATTGCTTCTAAGGTGCCCAGTGCTGCCCCTGCGCCCAGAACCAGCGCAGCGATCCAAGTTATCTGGTTGGCGCGTTGGCCGGGTTCCTCGCCGTTGCTTTTCGAATGCACCCATAGCAGTACGGGTAGTGCTGCCAGACCCAACGAGGCAGCAACGGCGAGGATAGACATGGCCCTGAACGCCTCGGATGCGTCTATAGGGCCCCAAATCCGGCGCCGATGGCAGCCCCGATGGGACCACCAAGGGACCCGACTTTGGCACCGATCAGGGCTCCCACGGCAGCGCCAGCAGCCGCGCCGCTCGCTTGGAAGAAGGCTTGGGCGGCACCCTCGTCGACTTCCTGCTCCCTGGCGACTTTCTTGGCAAAGTAGTAGCCCGCTTGCGCTTGGAAATCCACCACCGGCTGATCGCAGACAGCGGCCCCGCCAGACACCCCGGCCAGTCCAGCCACTAGCCCCCAAGCAAGCACATGCTTCTTGATCTTCATTTCACTAGCTCCTTAACGTTGAATTGAAGAGGCTCCAAACCTTAAGGCGACTCAGGCGTGGACGTTGAGCGAAACTGTCCGGGGCGGGTGTAAGAGATCGCTGAAATATTCGGTTGATCAACGCGGTTCCACTACTTCGACCCGACGGTGATGTCATGGTGACGCCACGGTCGATGGGCCGGGGGGCGACCACGATGAGTCGGAGCGATCATAGGTAGTTCTACCTATGCAATGCAAGTGTGATACCGGACTCCCGCATACAGCGGCGCAACCCGTGGTAGGTGGATGTGACTGCCGATGTGCCGACGAGCAAGCGCCTCAGCGAGTAGCCCCTGTTTGCTGCTTCGCCACGAGCGGTCCCAACACCGTCCAAACGTTGTCTAGTAGTCGCCCCTGTGCAGCCGCAGTGGGATGCACGCCGTCGTCCTGCATCAATCCCTCTTCGGAAGTGGCGACGCCCTCGAGCAGGAACGGCACCAGGGCGGCGCCGGTGGCTTCGGCCACTTCCTCGTAGACCTGCTGGAAGGCTTCGGTGTAGCGGGGTCCGAGGTTCGGTGGCATGAGCATGCCGGCGAGAACCGGTTTGGCCTCCACCGCGATCACCGCCTCCATCATGGCGGTCAGGTTGTCGCGGATCGTCTCGATGGGCAGACCGCGCAGACCGTCGTTGCCGCCGAGTTCGATGATCACGATGTCCGGCGCGTGGGTCGCCAGCGTCTTGCCGATGCGCGCGCGGCCCCCGCCGGTGGTATCGCCGCTGACGCTGGCATTGCGAACTTGGTAATCCGAGCCGAGCCGTTCTTGTAGCAGGTCCACCCAAGAGTCTTCGCCGCGAAGCCCGTAGCCGGCGCTCAGGCTGTCGCCGACGACCAGAACGGTCGTCTTCGCCGCCGTTTCGGTGTCGTCGGCAGCAAGGCAAAGGGCTGTGGCCAACATGGCGACGCAGGGGAGGGCTTGCTTGAGAAACCGTTTCATCCAGACACACTTACGGCAGTCGCCGAAGTGGGTCAAGGGGTGCCGGCGACCCGCCATTTGAATCCCCGCAGGTGCGCTGATAATGTCGCTCGTCACCAAGCGTCTCTACTCGGGTGTGCCGGACCTTCGAATCGCGGCCGGCGAGGGGCGCGGCGATGGTCCGCCGCCTCGAGCCCGACAACCAATCGTTCGGACGACACTGCATGCCGACATCCATTCTGCGCGCCAAGGGGCTGGTCAAACGTGTTCCGACAGCCGAAGGGGAGCTGACGATCCTCGGCGGCATCGATCTCGACGTGGACGCCGGGGGTCAAGTCGCCGTGGTCGGCGAGTCCGGGTCGGGCAAGACGACGCTCCTGGGTGTTCTCGCGGGGTTGGACCTGCCCACCGTGGGAGACGTCTGGCTCGACGGCGCCGAGATCACCGCCTTGGGAGAGGAGCAGCGTGCCAAGGTCCGGGCGCGTTCCGTCGGGTTCGTGTTCCAGACCTTCCAGCTAATCGACAGCCTGACCGCGCTTGAAAACGTCATGCTTCCCTTGGAGCTTCGCGGCGACAGGCAAGCGAAAGAGGACGCCCGCGAATTCCTGGACCGGGTCGGACTGTCGGCGCGGACCACCCACTATCCCCGGCAGCTTTCCGGCGGCGAGCAACAGCGGGTGGCCATCGCGAGGGCGTTCGCGTCAGGCCCCAAGGTCCTGTTCGCGGACGAGCCCACCGGCAATCTGGATACCCATACGGGTGCCCGGATCGCCGATCTCATCTTCGATCTCAATCGGGAGGCCGGTACGACGTTGGTCCTGGTGACGCACGACGCCGCGCTGGCTACGCGTTGCGGGCGCACGGTGACCCTGGAGGCCGGTCGCGTCGTAGGGAACTCGCCATCGTGACGCCGTCGCTTGCGGTCAAGTTCGCGATGCGCGACTGGCGTGCGGGCGAGTTGCGCCTGTTGATTGCCGCGCTCCTGGTGGCGGTCGGCTCGGTGTCGGCTATCACCCTCTTCGTGGATCGGCTGCAGCGCGCCATCGTGGAGGAATCGACGAGCTTCCTGGGCGCGGACCGGGTCATCGGGGGTTCCCGGGAGATTCCCGATCGATTCCGGGAGCTTGCGAGGCAGGAAGGGCTCACCTACGCGGACGTCATCACCTTCAACTCGATGGTGTTTGCCGACGCCTCCGGATCCGACCGCAACCAGCTGGCAAGCGTCAAGGCCGTGGCACCGGGCTATCCGTTGCGCGGCGTGGCCCGAGTCGCGACCGAGCCGTTCGCTCGGGGCGAGCCGACGTCGGACGTACCCGGCATCGGCGAGGTCTGGATGGACTCGCGGCTGTTTCCGTCTCTCGGTGTCGAGGTAGGGGATCGGGTCGCTGTCGGGTACGCGGACTTCACCGTCGCCGCAGTGCTGACCGGGGAACCGGATCGCGGCGGAACAAGCTTCATGAACTTCGGCCCGCGTCTCCTGATGCGCGTGGAGGACATCCCCGCGACGCAGGTGGTGCAGCCGGGCAGTCGCATCGGCTATATCTTGATGCTGGCCGGCGAAGACGCCGGACTGCGGGCCCTGTACGACGCGATTCGCGAGGATCTGGCCCCGAACTACGGTTGGCGCAGCATCCGGGACGCCAACGCTTCCATCGCCCGGGCCATCGACCGGGCCGAGAGTTTCCTGCTGCTGGGCGGATTGCTGGCGGTGCTACTGGCCGGCATCGCCGTGGCGTTGGCGGCCAACCGGTATGCGCGCCGCCACTTCGACCACGTCGGCGTCTTGAAGACGCTGGGCGCAACACCGCGGGAGATCCAGTGGGGCTACCTGGGCGTGTTGCTGGTCATCGGCGTCGTTGGAACGGCGCTGGGTCTGGCGCTCGGGGGCGTGGTTCATCTAGGCATCATCGCGGCCCTCGGCGACCTGCTGCCGCCGACGCTGCCTCTACCGGGGGCAAGGCCGCTGGTCGTCGGTTCGATTACCGGGTTAATCTGCCTGTTGGCGTTCGCATTGCCGCCGCTCCTCGGATTGAAGAAGATCTCGCCGATGCGCGTGATACGCCGCGACCTGGGCACCGGGGTGGCGCCTATCGTGACCTACTCGTTCGCCGCGGTCGGGAGCCTCGGGCTTCTCATCTGGCACAGCGGCAGCGTTGTTCTGACCGTCGCGGCGCTAGTCGGAGCGGTGGTGACAGGCGGCACCTTCGCGGTTCTCGCCTTGATTCTTCTCCGGGGCGGACGGGTAATCGGCATGCAGGCAGGCAGCACCTGGCGGCTTGCGCTCGCGGGACTGCAGCGCCGCTACCGGGAGAACGTCGCCCAGATCGTGATCTTCGGCTTCGCGATCATGCTCCTCCTGGTGATGCTCCTGGTGCGCACCGCGCTCGTCGAGGACTGGCAGGCGGAGATTCCGGAGAGCACGCCCAACCACTTCCTCATGAATGTCGTGCCGTCGGAGGCGGAAGACGTCCAGCGTCTGCTGACCGAACGCACGGAGTACGACGGAGCGCTGTTTCCCATGATCCGCGGCCGCATCAATGCCGTGAACGAGGTTCCCGCAAGGGAGTGGCGGCGGCGCGTCGGACCTCGCCCCGGACCCGGTATTCGCTCGGAACGCAACCTCACGTTCGCCGCGGACCTGCCGGACAACAACATCGTCGTGGAGGGCGAGTGGTGGTCCGAGGACGGGCCGCGGGAACCCGCCGCGTCCTTGGAGGACGAATACGCCAGTTCCATCGGAGTCTCGGTGGGCGATACCCTGACCTTCGACATCGGCGGGTTGCCCCTCACGGTTCCCGTCACGAACCTGCGCAGCGTCGAGTGGGACAGCCTGCAGCCCAATTTCTTCATCATCTTCTCGCCGGGGACCCTCGACGAGTATCCCGCGACCTTCATGACAAGCTTCCACCTGTCGCGTGAGGAGAAGCCGTTCCTGAACGAACTGCTATCGGCCCACCCCACGATTACCTTGATCGAGGTGGACGAGATCATCAACCAGGTGCGCAGCATCATCGACCGGGTCACCCAGACCGTGGAACTCGTGCTCTACCTGGTGCTCGGAGCGGGTGCGCTGGTGCTGATCGCGTCCATCGGCTCGAGTCGGGACCAGCGCTTGCGCGAACATGCCCTGCTGCGTGCACTGGGCGGAACCCGCCCCCTGATCCAGGGTGCCCTGGTGACGGAGTTCGCCATCCTGGGGCTGTTCGCGGGAATCGTCGCCGTGATCGGCGCGGAAATCACCGTGTTCACCCTCAACCGGGAGATCTTCGAACTGCCGACAAGCATGCACTTCTGGCTATGGGCAACGGGACCGGCTATCGGCATGGCCATGATCGCGACCGTGGGCTACCTCGGCACCCGCAAGCTGGTGAGCTCCCCGCCCGCCACGGTCCTGCGGGAGGTCTAAGTGGCCAGCGCTCAGGTCAACAAGCTGGGCAAGAAGCTCCGGCGCCTCGCCGGCAAGGCTGTGGCCGACTACGCCATGATCGAGGACGGCGACCGGATCATGGCCTGCCTGTCCGGCGGCAAGGACTCCCACACGCTGCTCGACATGCTGCTGTCCCTCCAGCGCAACGCACCGGTCGGGTTCGAGGTGGTGGCCGTCAATCTCGACCAGAAACAGCCGAACTTCCCCGATCGAAGTACCGGGAGCATCCCATCATCCCCTGCAACCTGTGCGGTTCCCAGGAGAACCTGGAACGGCCGGTCATCAAGCGGATGCTCGCGGAATGGGACGCCATCCAGCCGGGCCGGGTGGACAACATCGCCCGGGCCATGCGCCACGTGGTGCCCAGCCACTTGGGGGACAATGCGTTGGTCGATTTTGGGGGCTTGAGGCGCGCCGTTGAGTTGATGCCCACCCGGGATTTGACGAAGGTAGTCGGCTAGGTTACTTGAGCGCCCTGGACGTTTACGCTCAGGTTGCATATGGACAAGTGCCTGAATCTGCTCCTTGACGGCTCGCGTACCCGCGAGACGCGCTAGT
>JAPOYW010000121.1 GCA_026706425.1 Gammaproteobacteria bacterium | reverse complement strand
ACCGTCGACGCGGTCAACGAACGGCTGGCCAGCCTCGCCCCGCCGGCCGTCGCCTCTGCGCTTCGAAATAGACGACCTTGCCGCGACGGGCGACGCCGACGACCGCGTACTGTATGCGGCCTTCATCGATGAACTCCCGGACGACATCCCCGACCTTTTCCAGTCGCTCTCCCGACATCCCCACCTCGTCCGGATTCGCGCGGGGCAATTCGAACTTCGTCATTGATCCTCCGATTTCTTGCTCGTCGCCGATCGCATTGCCTGCTGAAGTCAGCACCAGCAAGAGACCCAGAAGCACTAGCGGTCTTGGCACAGCGGTCCTCTCTCTGTAGGGAATGGGAGCGGTACGAGTATAAGATGTCCCGCCGGGGTTACTCATACGACGGTTTTCTATGGCGCTCGAACTCGGAGTGATAGCGGACGACCTGACCGGGGGGATGATGGTCGCAAGCCTGCTGGAGCGGGAGGGTGTCCGGTGTCCCTTGGTTACGTCCGCCGAAGCGCTTACCGATCTCGACGGCGATTGCGGCGCGGTGGTGGTGGGTAAGAAGCTTCGCCTGATTCCGGCCGCGGATGCCCGGACGGAAGTGGGCGCGATCGGCAGTGCGCTCAAGGCCATCGACGCGAAACGCATCTACTACAAGTACTGTGCGACGTTCGATTGCACCGACGAGGGCAACATCGGACCCGCCGCCGAGGCGCTTTTGGCGGTTACGGGTGGCGACCGGGTGATATTCGCGCCCGCGTTCCCGGAATACAGCGTCACCGTGTTCCAGGGCCGCCTGTTCGTGGGCGATAGGTTGCTGTCCGAGTCGTTCAAGCAGTACGACCCCGTGACGCCCATGACGAACGCCAACCTCATGCAGTTGCTCGAACCCCAGATGACGGAACCCGTGGGGTTGATTTCCCACCGGGTGCTGCATCGCGGCCTCAAGGCGGCACGGGACTTTGTCGATGCCCAGGTTGCCTCGGGCACGCGTGCGTTCGTCATCGACTCCGTCGACGACGACGACGTCACCCGGGTCGCCGAACTCGTCGACGACTGGGACGTGACCACGGGCGGCGATGCGTTGCCGGGTTTCCTGGCGCGCCAGTGGCTGCCGGCGGATCACCCGCCCGGGGACCGGACCGTGCTGCCGGCGGCCCCCGGACACGAGGCGGTCATTGCCGGTAGCTGTGCGCCGCCGACGCTTAAGCAACTCGATCACTTCGAGACCCGCCACCCGGTGTTCCGCATCGACCTCGCCGGCTCGGACGACGGGCTGCTCGATCAGATACGGAGTTGGGCGGCGGATCACGTCCCCCAAGGTCCCGTGGCGGTCTGCACGTCGGCGGATGTGGCCGGCGTCGAACGCGCCCAAGAAGCGCTCGGCAAGGATGGCGCCGCCGCTCGGGCGGATAGTCTGCTCGGGGAGGCTGCGAAGATTCTCTACGAACTCGGCGTCCGCAAGCTCGTCGTTGCCGGTGGCGAGACGAGCGGGCAGGTATTCGGAGCTCTCGGCATCCGCCAGGTCGAGGTGGGTTCCTTCGACGACCTGTCGGGCGGCTACTGTTTCAGCAAAACGCCGGGACCCCTCGCCATGGTGGTCAAGGCGGGCGGGTTGGGGAATGCGACGTTCTTCGAATATGCGCTGGAGCGGATGAGACGATCGGAACACCTTGGGGGAGTCGAGAAATGAGCAACGACAAATCGGTGCGGGAAGAGATCACGGCGTGCTACCGCTATTCGGCGGGTCTCGGATTGAACGAGCTGTCGTCCGGCAACCTAAGCTGCCGTTTCGAGGACGGCATGCTGATTTCGCCGAGCGGGGCGTCGGAGGCGAACATCGCGCCGGAACGCATCGTGCGCGTTTCGCTCGACGGCGATTGGGAAGGCGACGTCAAGCCGTCGTCCGAATGGCGGATGCACGCGGAGATCTACCGGCAGCACGAACGGGCGCAGGCGGTGGTGCATACGCACTCGGACCACTGCGTGGCGCTCTCCTGTCACAACGAGCCATTACCGGGTTTTCACTACCTGGTGGGATCCTTCGGCGGCGACGATGTGCCTTGCGTGCCGTACTCCACGTTCGGCACCGAGACGCTTGCCCGGGATGCGGCGGACGCCTTGAAGGACCGCAACGCGTGTCTCTTGGGCAATCACGGCATGATCTGCCGGGCGGGAAACCTGAAAGCAGCCGTGGAGTTGGCTCAGCGTCTCGAGATCATGTGCCGGCAGTACCTGCTCGCCCGTCAATACGGGGAGCCCGACCGCTTGACCAGCGCGCAGTGGGACGAGTTCTTCGATCGCGCCCGCAAGGTGAGCTACGGGCGCTATATCTGATCGGTCGCTCAGATTCGATCAGGGACCGGTACACTGGCAGTCGCCAACGCAATAGGAATCGCCATGTTCAGTTTCGAGGGTTACCGGCCGGTGGACTTGAGCCCGCGCCTCAAGGCCCGGGTCTATCGGGTGGACGGCTCGATAGAGGAGGGCAATACCGACCCGTACGGCAGGCCCTGGGTCATGAAGGAGGGCCGCTTCCCGGCGGACAATTCGTTGTTCACCCTGTATTCGGCGCCGCCCGGCGGCGACGAAGCCTGGCACCAGGAGCGCATGACCACGCATCACGGTTCCCACCTGCAGGGCGGAAAGGGACATATCAGCCACTGGTCGGGCGTTCCGGAGGACATGAAGGGGTTGTGGGAGATGCCGCTTACGACCTTTATCGGGGAGGCGGCGGTCTGCAACCTGAAGGATCTCGAGCCTCGTGCCATCGCCGACCCGAGCGAATATCCGCTTGGCGCGGGGATGGCGTTGAAGAGCCGGGAAGGTGACGTGCGCGGCCAGGAGATCAAACCCGAACATCTCGGCAACGTGCGCTCGGGCGACATCGTGCTGATGACCAGCCCGTTTTCCGGTCTCGAGCAACCGTGGCTGTCCACGGCCACCTGCGATTGGCTGATCAACGACCGCAAGATCAAGATGCTGGGAATCGGTGCGCCGGGCATCGAGTGGCAATATGACCTGAAGCTGCCCGCGCCGGACAACTCGCCGGTCCGGCGGGCGCTCTTGGGCGCCAACATCCCTATCGCCCATCCGCTGGTGAACATAGACACGTTGACCCGTGACCGGGTGTTCTACGTCGGCCTGCCGCTCCGGTTCACGAAGTCGGAAGCCAGTTTCATCAGGGCCATCGCCCTGGAAGAGGAATAGGGGGAGGCAGAGAAATGATCAGTCTCGAAGGACATCGAATCGTCGATTTGAGTTGGGAACTGGTTTCCCGGGTTACCCGCATGGACCAGACCGTCGAGGAAGGCAAGCGGGACGTCTACAACATGCCCTGGATCGTCGAGGAGACCTACAACGAACAGGACGGCACCGTCGAGCATCTGGTGGCGTGCAACGCGGGTACCGTGGGCGCGTGGCCGGTTGGTGGGGTCAGCGGCCACATGGGGTCGCATGTCCAACTGGGCATCGGCCACAACGACAACTGGACGGGTCTGCCGGACGGAATGAAGGGCATCTGGGAGATGCCAGTGGGCACGTATTACGGCGAAGCCTGTGTCTGCAAGCTCGATCATCTGAAAGGGCAGCCGATTCTGCCGGAGCACCTCGCCAACGTGCGGGAAGGCGACATCGTGTTGATGGGTAGTACGAACACGGACGACGACATCCCCTGGATCGAAGGCGACACCGCCTATTGGCTGGCCGAGGAGAAGAAGATAAAGATGCTCTGCGTGGGCGTGCCCGGGATCCGTTGGGAAACCAAAGCGCTCGACCCGGAGCCCGACAACTGCCCCACGCACCGGGCGATGACCGGCGCCAACATCCCCATCGTCTACCCGCTCGTCAATATCGAAGCCTTGAATCGGGATCGCTGCTTTTTCATGAGCCTGCCGCTCAACGTCGAGCGCATGGAAGGCACTTGGGTCCGGGCGATCGCCATCGAAGACGCGTAGTAGACTGCCGGACTTCTCGGCGCAAGCCGAAGGGTCGGCCGGGCTGCCAGGGGCGGCTTTGTGGCGGTAGGGTGGAGTTGCTTGGCCCTTTCGGGACAGAGGCCTAAGCAGTAGGCGTTCGGATCGGCAGGACACGCACTCGGGCGCGGTTCTGGTCGACGACAACCAAGGCGCCGGAGGCCAGATCAGTTCCGTGCTGGTGTAGCGCGGCCGCGACCACATCAGCCAGTTGTTCCGGCAGAACATCCTGGGACCGAACCTGCAGGACGCTGGGTCCGCTCGCGCCCGACAACGCGAGCATCGTGCCGAAGTCCAGATCGTGGGTGAACACCTGTGAACACCGCACCCGCATGGTCGTTCTGTCGGGCCCATGCCATGATCGCATCGTCGGTTGCGCGAGGGTCGCCGATGTCTGACCAGTGGACGGCGGGCCATCCCAGCCCCCTCAACACGGGTGCCCACTTCGGAGAGAGGTTCACATCGATCAGTAGCTTGACGGTCACGCCCCGACAAGCGGCACTTCGCGCTCTTCAAGCCGCCACGCCGCGTACGCCAAAGCCGCGTCGATGTCCTCGCGCTCGAGGTAGGGATAGGCATCGACGATATCGCGGGGCCCCCGGCCCGCCGCCAGCAGGCCCAGCACCGTGCCTACCGTCACCCGGAGTCCCCTGATGCACGCCTTCCCTCCCATGACGTTGGAATCGAAGGTGATTCGCGTCATCATTGGCGCTGTGGTCATGGCCTGCTCCGAGCTCTGAAGAGCTTGTGGCGGGAACGCGATGAGGCGAAATTGTGCCAGTCCCGAGGCGATGTCAAGTATCTGTGTCCGCTCGACGCCGCGGCACGTACACGTAAAGGTGTGGATTATAGCGCCCGTCCGGTGGCACGAACGGGCCGTCTCTCGCTGCGCCATTGCAGTGCGGGATCTGTGGGGATTTGCACCACCAATGTCGCTCGTGAAGCCCGTAAGCTGATGATTCATAGTTAGTTTATGTGCTGGCACGGTTGTTGCTGTCCCGTGCGGCATGAACGCCTCAGCCAACAGTTCCGATGCCGTCCGCCACGTGGTCGTGGTCGGGAGCGGCATGGTGGGCCATCGCTTCGTGGAACTCGCCGCCGCGATTCCGGGCGTGGCGATCACCGTGTTCGGCGAGGAGCCGCGTACGGCCTACGATCGCGTTCACCTTAGCGAGTATTTCGCCGGCGCGAGTGCTGGTCGATCGTTTTCCTGATGTTCTACGTCCGCACCGCCGACCGTCTCCAGCGTACGTCCGTGTGGATGGAGAACCTCGAGGGAGGGCTCGACTACCTCAAGGCGGTGATCGTCGACGACTGCCTCGGACTCGTCGAGGACCTCGAGGCCCAGATGGCACACGTGGTCGGCACCTACGAGTGCGAGTGGAAGTCCACGATCGAGGACCAGGAGAAACTCAAGCGTTTTCGGACGTTCGTCAACAGCGAACGGTCCGACGACTCCCTCGTTTTCGTACGGGAGCGCGGTCAACGGCGGCCGGCGCTCGAATCGGAATTGGCGTGAGCGAGGACTCGAAAACGCACGACGGAGACTGGACCACCGTCTGCGAATACGACGCCCTCGTCCCCGACCTGGGCGTCCGCGCGCTGATTGGGGACAGCCAGGTGGCGGTATTCCGGCTGTCGGGAAGCGGACAGGTGTTCGCCATCGACGCCCTGGACCCGTTCAGCAACGTTCCCGTGCTGTCGCGGGGCATCGTCGGCGATCTGAAAGGGCAGCTCGTCGTCGCGTCGCCGATCTACAAACACCACTTCAATCTCGAGACCGGTCGGTGCCTGGAGGATGACACCGTCGCCGTTCGCACCTTCGAAGCGCGGGTGGTGGGCGATCACATACAGGTTCGCGATTGACCATGCTGTTTGGCCGCGCCCGCAAGAATCCGATTCGCATCGCCAACAAGGCCGTTGCCGAGTGGAAGTACGCCACCTGCGGCTACTGCTCGGTAGGCTGCTCCATCGAAGTGGGCGTCGATGCGCGGGGCTCGCCGGTGACCACCCGCGGGGTCGGCGGGGCCGAGGTCAACCGCGGCAAGCTGTGCATCAAGGGCCTGACGCAGGCGCAGATCTTCGCGGCACCCGGCCGGGGCAGTGCGCCGAAGGTGCGCGAGCGGATCTTCGAGGACTGGCAACCCACCGACTGGGACGCCGCGCTGGACCGGGTCGCGGACGAGTTCAAACGGGTGCAGGCCCGCTACGGGCGCGACGCGGTGGCCGTCATCTCCACCGGCCAGATGATGACCGAGGAGTTCTACACGCTCGGCAAACTCGTCCGCGGCGTCATCGGCACCAACAACTACGACGGCAACACCACCCTGTGCATGGCCTCCGCGGTGGCGGGCTACAAGCGCTTGTTCGGTTCCGACGGCCCGCCCGGCTGCTACGGCGACTTCGAGCACACGCAATGCCTCCTGGCGTTCGGCTCGAACCTGCAACGCGATGGGCACGCGCGAGTGGTCCTCCTGTTCCGGTCTGCCGGGCTACCGCCAGCTTGAGAACCCGGCGCACCGAGGAGGTCGGCAAGTTCTGGAATGTCGATCCGGCGTTCTTCCCGAAACAGCGGGGGCTCTTTCAGACCGACATCTTTCCGGCCATCGAGACCGGGCAGATCAAGGCGCTGTGGGTCATCGGCACCAATCCCATGACGTCGATGCCGAACTCGCCGCGCATCCGCAAGACCCTCAACAGTCTCGATTTCTGCGTCGTACAAGACGCCTACGAGGATGTCGAAACCGCGGACTTCGCGCACGTGTACCTGCCGGCGTCGGTGTGGGCGGAGAAGGAGGGCTGCTTCACGAACACCGAACGGCGGGTGAATCTCACGAGGGCGGTGACGGCGCCGTTTAAGGACTCCAGGCCCGACTTCTGGATCTTCACCTCGCTCGCCAAGCGTTGGCCGAACGCCGCCGCCATGAACTGGCCCGCGACGCCGGAAGCCGCCTTCGAGGAGATGAAAGCGCTTTCGAAGGGACGCGGCCGGAACCTCGACATCTCGGGCATGACCTACGCGAAGATCGAGGCGGCGCGGGGCATTCAATGGCCGATGCGGGACGGCGACGCGCACGGATCGCCTCGGCTCTACGGCCATGGCACGTTCGCGTTCCCGGACGGCAGGGCCAAGCTGCTCGCGCTGCCCTACGTCGAGAACAACGAGCGCCCCGACGAGGAGTTCCCGTTCTGGCTGAACAGCGGCCGCGTGGTCGAGCATTTCCACACCCGCACCAAGACCGGCAAGGTCGGCGACTGCAACAAGCATTCGCCGACGCCGTAAATGGAGATGAATCCGGATGCGGCGGATGAACTGGGCGTCGACCAGATGGGCTATGCGCGTCTGGTGTCGCGGCGCGGCGATGCCGTGGTGATGGTGCAGCGTACGCAGCGCGTACCGAAGAACATGGTGTTCATCCCGTTCCACTTCCACGAGTGCGTCAACCGGCTGACGCTGGGGTTGCTCGATCCCCATTCGCGCCAGCCTGCGTTCAAGCAGTGCGCCGTGCGGATCGAGTCCGTGGACCAGGCTGACGCCGCCGAATGGAACGCCAGCCTAAGGGCTTTCTGATAATCCCGGTGCGCCACGACGAACCCGACTACGCGAAGTTGGCCGACGCCACGTCGCAGACGCTTGCGTCGGCAATGCATTGGATTTCGGTGTCGTGGAAGACATTCCCGAACGACGCGAGCAGGCCGACACGCGCATTCCCGGATTCCCCGACCCGGCCATCACCAAGGCGAACATCCGCTTCGAACAGGTCAATCCGATTCCGCTCGAGGTCACGCGACCCGATTCGGCGCCGGTGAAGTAACTAGAGGCGCGTGAAAAACTCGTCGGAATGTCGGGTGAAAAACGCTGCGCAGGCCGTTTGACATAGTACAACGGGCGTTTGAATATCACGCGCTTCGGTGCACGCGGGAGAGTGCATGCGCTCAACAAAAACGGCCTGCGCGTTGTTGGTGCTCTGTATCGTGGCGGCAGCAGTGACGCTGCCTCGTTTCAACCGAGCGGATTGGATCGTTGACGCATGGACCGGCGACAGGGCACTGCACCATGAAGTGTACGTCGGGCCGGTCCAATGGATCCGCGGCAAGTTGGGTCTATACGGCTATCCCGACGTGCCTGGCGAACAGCTTCTCGAAGCGCCGTTCGGGTACCGGCTAGCAGTTCCCGCGCTCGCGGCGGTATTGCCGTTCAGCCCTATGACAGCGATCAACATGCTCAACGTCCTCTTCGTGGTCGCCACGGTGCTACTGCTCTATCGGCTGCAACGACTGCTCGCGCTGCCCGACCGCGATGCGCTGACCGGGTGCGCGCTTGTTGCCGTTTCGTTTCCCACCTTCTACTACTCCACCATCGGCTGGATCGACCCAGTCGTGGTGTTCGCCATCGCGGCCTGCCTCAACCTGATCTACGAACGCCGCCACCTCGCCGCCGCTCTGGTCATTGGGGTTGGTTTCCTCGCCAAGGAGAACATCATCATGGTGCTCCCCGCCTTGGCTGCGGGCGCTTGGCAGACGTCGCGTTCGTGGAAGGTGGCGGCCTTGTGGACGATGCT
>JAPOYW010000666.1 GCA_026706425.1 Gammaproteobacteria bacterium | reverse complement strand
CGCGCTGGTCGTTCCACACCGCCTGCGTCGATCCCACGGCGCCCGAGGACGCCCCCTGCCGCAAGAACGTAGTGGTCAGGTCCTTCGTATTCTTCTAGGCGGGCGATTAAGAGGCGTGTGCACGCGCACGGAACCAAAATCCTCGAACGCGCCCGCCAGGGCGCGCATCATCGCGGCCACTGGTGAGATATCCGGGCTAGTTGCCTGTGGGTCGTTCCGGGAACCCACAAACTCGGCAAGGTCGACATCAAGGGGATGGTCGAAGCAAACGGCGGGTCGGATCAATTGCCCGAGGCCATTCCCCTCCACTGCGAGCCCGGCGACGTAACGATCGTCAACCGGCAGACTCTGCACAGCTCGTTTGCGAACACGTCGGACGATTTCCGGATCTCCGTATCCTGGGGATTCCATCGACGCAAGGCCGTCGCGGGGCAGCGCGGCCACCTCATGCAGCCCGCGCATGTGATCTACGACGACGAGTTCATCGACAAGCGGGCCAGTGTCGTGCAGGTCGCCATCGACGCCAGGCGGCAGTACTACGGCGACGAGACGCCTTTCGTGTATCAACCGTTCAGCCACCGGGCGGACCAATACCGTTGGAGCCCCGCAATCTTTGAACGCGTCATTCGGGACTACAACATCCGGGACATCGCGATATGACAAACCTCGACATTGACGCGCTCTTCGAGCAGGGCGGAGCAGGCCGCCGCGCGAGACCGCAAAGGCGAACCGACACCTGGGTCGGCGGTCGTACGGACACATGGCATGGGCACTACCGCGAGAATCCGGCCAGCCGGGCCGGCGCAGATGCACGTCGAATGGCCGAAGACAAGCCGTATGCGACCGAGGTGGCCGAAGCGCTACGCAGCGATGACGCAGAGATCCTCGCGGGTAACGACGCCCTCGCCAACGCGGGCCTGACAATCGAGCCTGTCTCTCCGGGCATCGGTGTTGTGATCCGCGGAGTCGATATGGCAAATCCCACCGACCCCCAAGTCGGGCAGATCTGGCGTCTGCTGATGGAACGCAAGGTCGTCTTCTTGCGTGACCAGGGACATATGGAACGGGTGACGCTGGTCGAACCGTCGGAAGAGGACGAAGTGCCGTTTTGGGCGGACGCCAACGGCGAGCGGCACTACAGCGTCTTGCTCACCTCGCGGGAGTCCATCGACACGCCGTTGGGGTATTCGTAGCAGACGCCGTCACGCACACTTGAAATAGGTCCTCGGACCCGAATCGTCCGCGCACGTCAGACAATAGCGTATCAGCGCGATGCCCGTATTGGCGATCCGGCACGAACCGTCCGCCGCCTGCTCTAGCATCGCAAGCGCGTCGTCGGGTTTGCACTCATCGAAGGGCTCATTGTCCGGGACCGACGAGATTTTTGCGCCAGCGCAATCGGACCCCGGGTGAACGCAACCCACCGCTGGCCATGCTCGCCACCTGTTCTCGTTCATTTTGGGTGATCATCGTTCGGCGAGATCGGGCGACCGGAGAGCTTAGACCCTATGATGTCCTCTGCCAATCATCCCAGAGGGCATCGGTGAACCATTCACAGGCAGTCGCACTCAAGGCCGACTTCGATCGCGACGGCGTGGTAATCATCCGCGACTTCGTCACACCGGAGACAGCACGGGAAATCTGTGATCGCGCGGAAGCAGCGACCAAGGCCCTTCCTATTCGCCACGACCCGTTCAGCAATGTCACCAAGGGCCTTGAGAGACTCGATGAGTATTTCGGCGAACTCCTGCATCGTGGTCCGCAGGTTCCGGTGCTAGAGACACTTCTCGGCAAGAAGCCCGAACCGACGACCGCGAGTTTCTTCACCAAGGACGAAAACCATCAGGAGGTACATCCGCACTCGGATGCGATGGACGGCGTGGTGACCTGGATCGCCCTCGACGAGACCAACGAACGCAACGGCGGCCTGCAATTCCTAAAAGGGTCCCACAGGCGCCGGGAGGAGTTTCGGCACTTGCGAGCCCACACGCCCACGGACCTGTCCGACCACCCCGACCGCTTCGAGGCCGCCATGAGCCCCGGCGACATCGTGATCTTCCGCCCCACCACCGTCCACTGGTCCGGTCCCAACCACGATGGTTCGATCCGGCGAGGCTTCAACTGCTTCTACGTCGGCAATCCCTTCAAGGGCGGGAAGAGAGGTCGCATGACGGGTTCGCAAGCAGCGAAGAAAGCGAAACTCGCGGCCATGGCCAAGTAGCGTCCGATTTAGTCGAGGTTCGGGTACTCGAAAGCCGCGGCACTCTCGAACGCACCGCCTATCCCCACGAGGCCGGCCTCGCCGAGGTGCGGACCGATGAGTTGAAACGCACGCGGCATGCCGTCGGCGTCGATGTCGAGCGGCAACGTGATCGAAGGATGGCCGGAGTAGTCGAACGGTGCCGTGAACCGGATGAAGCGCTCCCTTGGCCCACGGTCGTCGGACGGCGCGGAACGTTCGGCACCGGGAGTCGGCGTCGGTAGGCAGGGGGCGATCAAGGCGTCAACGCCGCCGAGCAACTCGTCAAAGGCGGTTCGGAACCGCGATCGTTCCCGCTCGAGACGTTCGTATTCGTCCGGCGAGGCCTTCAGGCCGGTTTCGATCAACCCGGCCAATGCCGGACCGTATTCGTCCTTGTGCACCGGGTAGGTCGCCGCGTGGGCCCGGGCGCAGTCCACCCCGCAGGTGATTACCCAGTTGTCGGCCAGGACCCGGTAGTCGGGCATCCCAACCTCGATCGCCTCCGCGCCGAGATCGGTCAGCACGGTCAAGGCGTCCCGCACGGTGTCGACAACGGACCCGTGCACGTCCTCCGACACGTAGCCCCAATCGACCCCGATCCGTACGTCGTCGAGACGCTGCCCCATCGACGCCGCATACACCGGGACCGGCGCGTCCAGCGACGTCGGGTCACGCGGATCGTGACCGGCCATCACGCCGAGCATGCGCGCAGCATCCTCCACTGTGCGTGTCATGGGACCGACGTGGTCCAAGGACTCCGCCAGGGGGAAAACGCCGCGCCGGCTCACCCGGCCGTAGGTCGGCTTGATGCCCACCAGGCCGCATGCGGCACAAGGAAACCGGATGCTGCCGCCCGTGTCGGTGCCGATGGCACCGTGCGCGAGACCCGCCGCGACGGCGACACCCGAGCCCGACGACGAGACGCCTGTCCAACGGTCGGATTTCCACGGGTTGATCGGCGGCTGAACGGTGGGGTGGTGTTCGCTGAACGCCCCCTCGGTGAGCTTGACCTTGCCGAGCACGACGGCGCCCGCGGCCTCGAGCCTTTGAACGACGGTGCCGTCTTCGTCAGGCCGCCAGTTCGAGAGTACCCTGGTGCCGCAAGTGGTTGTAACGCCGCGCGTATACAGTAGGTCCTTCAGCGCGACCGGCGCACCCTGCAGCGGCCCCGGTGCTTCGCCGCGCGACATCGCGGCATCGAGGCCGTGGGCACGTTCGAGGGCACGATCAGCCAGAACGAGAACGTAGGCTCCGAATTCGGGATCGAGGCGGGCGATGCGTTCGAGCATTGCCTCGGCGACGCCGACGGCCGTCAACGCGCCGCTCTTGACATGCCGGGTCACCTCCGAGAGGGGCAGGCGGTGAATGTCCATCGGGGCCGCTCCGATAGTTGCCTTCGGTGCAAGAACGCTCTGTTAGCATTCGGGCGCTGGAAACGCTACGACTCTATCCCAATTCACCGATCGCTTGACCGTTGACTTCGGCACCATTCAGCGCGAGGACTGCCCTTGCCGTCGTCATCGCCAACATGATCGGCACCGGGGTGTTCACCAGCCTCGGCTTCCAACTGCTCGAGATCCAGTCGGGATTCGTGATCCTGATGCTCTGGTTCGTCGGCGGCATCACCGCGCTGTGCGGTGCCCTCTGCTATGCCGAACTGGGCGCTGCGCTGCCGCGCTCGGGGGGCGAATACAACTTCCTCTCCGAGATCTACCACCCCGGCGTTGGATTCGTGGCCGGCTGGGTTTCCGCCACCATCGGCTTCGCCGCGCCCACGGCACTCGCGGCGATCACGTTCGGGACCTACCTGGCATCGGTCGTGCCGGCCCTGTCGGCGCGCTGGCTCGCCACGGCCCTGATCGTCGTTCTGGCGGCGGCGCATGCGACGACACGCCGCACCAGCGGCGGTACGCAGCGCGCGTTCACCTACCTGAAGGTGGCGCTCATCGCGGCGTTCTGCCTGCTTGGATGGATCCTCGCGGACGCACCCCAGGACATCACGTTCCTGCCCGCCGCCGGCGACGGGGCCTTGGTCGCATCCGGCGCGTTCGCCGTGGCGCTCATCTACGTCAACTACGCCTACACCGGGTGGAACGCCGCCACGTACGTGATCGGCGAACTCGACCGACCGCGGGAGACGCTGTCCCGCGTCCTGCTGACCGGGACGGCGGTCGTCATGGCGCTCTACCTGTTGTTGAACTACACGTTCCTCTACGTCGCTCCAATGGATGCTCTGGCGGGTAAGCTGGAAATCGGCTACGTGGCGGCGCAATTCGTCTTCGGCGACACCGGCGCCGCGATCATGGGTCTGGCGCTGGCGCTGCTGCTGGTTTCCACCGTCAGCGCCATGACCCTGGCCGGACCCCGGGTTCTGTTGGTCATCGGGCAGGACTTCAACGCCCTACGCGTCCTCGCCCGCACCAACGCCCACGGCGTCCCGGTCGTGGCGGTCGCCCTGCAGGCGGCCTTGGCCGTAGCCCTGGTGCTGACGGCGACTTTCGAATCCATCCTGGTATTCGCCGGGTTCACCCTAGGCGCAAGCACGCTCTTCACCGTGGCCGGTCTGTTCACGCTCCGGTGGCGGCACCCGGAACTCGAAAGGCCCTATCGCGTTCCGTTGTATCCGCTGCCTCCGCTGATCTTCCTGTCACTGATGGGATGGACGCTCGCCTACCTACTCGTGCAGCGACCGATGGAGGGGCTCGCCGGTGTGGCTATCCTAGCCAGCGGCGGGGCGTTCTATGTGGTAAGTCGCAGGCTGTCCGCTCGGCACGGACGCGACCAAACAAAACCCGGCGCAAGGGTATGATTCCCCGCCGAGATCGAGGCCCGCTGGACCGATAATGGACATGCAGGCAACCGGGCCGCCGAGCCCCAACACGTCGGACAGGACGCGCGTCATCGGGCTCGTGCTGGGCGTCGTCGCGTTCACCGCGCTGACCGTGTTCCCCGTCGACCCCGGGAACGACCCGGCCAGCCGACTTGCCGCCATCGCCGCACTGATGGCGATCTGGTGGATGACCGAAGCCATCCCGCTCTTCGCGACGGCGCTGTTGCCCTTGGTGCTGTTCCCGCTGCTGGGGATCATGTCGGGCAAGGAGACCGCGCCGAACTACATCAACAGCACCATCGTGCTGTTCATCGGCGGCTTCATGATCGCGCTCACGATGCAGCGCTGGAACCTGCATCGCCGCATCGCGCTGAACATCATCCGCCTAGTCGGCGGCGGACCGGCGCGCATCGTGCTGGGCTTCATGATCGCCGCCGCCTTCCTGTCCATGTGGATCTCGAACACCGCGACCGCGGTGACGATGGTGCCCATGGGTCTCGCCATCGTCCTCCAGGTGGAGGAACGACTGGGTGCCCGAAGCCCCGCCGCACACCGGTTCTCCGTCGCGCTGATGCTCGGTATCGCCTACGGCTGTTCGGTGGGCGGCATGACGACGTTGGTGGGGACGCCGCCCAACCTTTCCCTGGTGCGCATCTTCGAGATCCTGTTCCCCGACGGTCCGACCATCGCCTTCGGTCAGTGGATGATCGTCGCCTTACCCGTAGGGATCATCATGGTGCTGACGGCGTGGTTCGTCATCACCCATGTCCTGTACCGGGCACCACCCGAGGTCAAAGTCGAAGCCGCTGTGGTTGATCGCGAACTCGAGCGCCTGGGGCCCATAACGTTCGAGGAGCGCGCCGTGTTGGCGGTATTCGCGGCCACGGCGTTGCTGTGGGTGTTTCGGGTGGACCTGAATCTCGGGGCATTCATCCTTCCGGGCTGGTCGCGCCTGTTGCCATGGCCCGGACTCGTCGACGACGGCACGGTGGCGATCACCATGGCGACGTTGCTGTTTTTCATACCGGGACGCGGACCCGACGGCGAGCGCACGCGGCTCATGGGTACCGAGGTGATTCCCCGCCTGCCATGGAACGTCGTGCTTCTGATCGGCGGCGGCTTCGCACTGGCGGCTGCATTCACGCAAACCGGTCTCGCACAGTTCATCGGGGGCCAATTCGCCGCAGCCGGCGCGTTGCCGGTATTCGTGCTGATCCTGCTGGTGTGCCTCGCGCTGACATTCCTCACCGAACTCACGAGCAACACCGCGACCACCGAGATGATCCTGCCGATCCTCGCCTCGGTCGCGGTGGTCACCGGCACCCATCCGCTGATGCTCATGATCCCGGCCACGATGTCCGCATCCTGCGCCTTCATGATGCCAGTGGCGACGCCACCGAACGCCATCGTGTTCGGCAGCAACCGGCTGACCATTGCGGAGATGGCCCGCGCCGGCATCATCCTGAACCTGATCGGTGCGGTGGTGATTGCCAGCATCGTCTACACGCTCGGACTGGTCGTGTTCGGTATTGAACCGGGTGTCCTGCCGGCCTGGGCGGAAGCGTTGGCGAGCGGGAATCATTGACGGGAGACTCCAAGTGGCACGTGAACCGGTACCGATCAAGTTTCCGCCGAACAAGGCGCTGGCGGAGCGCTTCGCCCGCGTCGTAGCCATGGCCTCGCGACTTCCCGGCGTGGAAAAGAGCCGTAGCTACGGCACGCCAGCGATCAAGGTCAAGCGCAAGCTCCTCGCGCGGTTGCGCTCGGAGGCGGAAGGCGGCCTCGCAATCGTCTGCGACTTCATGGAACGGGAAATGCTGATGCAGACGGCCCCCGAAACGTTCTACATCACCGATCACTACGCCGACTGGCCGATGGTGCTGATCAACCTCGAGACCGTGCGTTGGGACGCCATGCCCGACCTCCTCGAACGGGCATGGCGCCGTGTCGCAACGCCACGCCTGATCAAGGAATACGAGGCGCCAGATCGGTAGCTCGCCGAAACCTCGCGCGACCGCGCTTGTCATCGTCCCCGGTTTCGTTTCTCATGGTGGGTTATGGGTGACGAGATTCGCGAACGCCACTTCAATGCCGAGCACTTCAGTCGGTTCCGTCGCCGGCTGGATGCCGAGACGGACTTGGTCGCGGAACTGTTCCAGAACAACACGCTAAGTCGTCGCGGTGACATCGTCGGCTTCGAACTCGAGGCCTGGATCGTCGATGCGGACGGCCAACCCCACGCCCAGAACCAGCAGCTGATCGAACACGTCGGCAATCCGCTCGTCGTTCCCGAACTCGCCGCGTTCAACGTCGAACTGAACGGCTCGCCGACCGCTTTGTCGGGCAACGTCTTCTCGCGGATCGACGACGAATTGAGCGCGACCTGGGCCATGTGCCGGCAGGGCGCCGCAGACCTCGGCTGCCGGCTGGTGACCGTCGGTATTCTGCCGACGATCCGGCCCGACCTTCTGAACTCCAACTACATGTCGGCGATGGTGCGCTACCAGGCGCTGAACGACCGCGTCCTGGCGTTGCGTGACGGTGCACCGCTGCACATCCGCATCACCACCGGCGACGGCCTCGACATGATGCACGACGACGTGATGCTCGAGGCGGCCACCACGTCGTTCCAGATCCATCTACAGTGCAAGCCGGAGCGTGCGGTGCGCGACTTCAACGCCGCCATCGTGGCGTCGGCGCCGATGGTCGCCCTCGCCGCGAACTCGCCGTTCCTGTTCGGCCGTTCGCTATGGGAGGAGACCCGAATACCCCTGTTCGAACAAGCCGTGTCGGCGGGTCCCCGGGCACCTGCGCGGGTCACGTTCGGCACCGGCTATGCCCAGTCGTCCCTCGTCGAGATCTTCCGCGAAAACCAGAGCGAACACGTCATCCTGCTGCCCTTCGTGCAAGCGGACGAACCGCCCCACAAGTACGCCCATGTTCGGTTTCAGAACGGCACCGTGTGGCGCTGGAACCGGCCGTTGCTCGGCTTCGACTTCGACGGCCAGCCGCATCTGCGCATCGAGCATCGCGTGGTGCCGGCGGGTCCCACGATTCACGACTGCGTCGCCAACGCCGCCGCCTGGCTCGGCATGGTGCGCGGCCTCGTGAACCGGGACCACCCCATCGAGACCCGGATCGGCTTCGAGACCGCCAAGAGGAACTTCTATGCGGCGGCGAAATCCGGACTGGACGCCTCGCTCACCTGGGTGGACGGCGTCGAACTCTCGGCGCGCGAGCTACTCGCGGGGGAGTTGCTGCCGCTCGCCGCCGACGCGCTGGGCAAACTCGACATTCCGGACGCGGAGATCCAACGCTATGTCGGCACGGCGCAGGCCCGGGTGGAACGCAACCAAACGGGCGCGCGTTGGCAACGCGCCTGGGTCGCCAAGCACGGCACCGACTGGGCAGCGCTCACCCGCGCCTACGTCGATGCCCAGGACGGCGGGGAACC
>JAPOYW010000245.1 GCA_026706425.1 Gammaproteobacteria bacterium | reverse complement strand
CGCAGGTGCGTCCAGTGACCCACCCATTCTCCCACACAAGCCTTGCCCGCCGCGCCTCTCCGGCGTTGCCGCCCAATCCTTATCAGGGGATCAGGGAACCGGCCGGCGCTCATCAACGTTTCGGCACACCGTACAGATACCGGGTGTTCACCTCGGTTTCGTTGCCGTCGGGGTCGAGCATGAACAACGCCCGGCCCTTGCCCCGGCTACCCATCGGTCCGCGGGTGAAGATGTTCGCCTTGGCGGCCCGGTCGGCGACCTCGTCGAAGGTGTCCTCGGTGACGGTGAACGAGAAGTGCATCGGACCGCCACCGCGGTGTCGGCCGCCGTGGTCCTCTACCTGCAGAACGACGTGGCTGCGGTCGCATTGCAGATAGGCCCGCTCGTCGTTTCGCATCACGACCGGGAGCCCGACTAGCTCGTGGTAGAAGCCAACCGCCTTGTCCAAGTCCGCGACGTCTAGAAATATCTCCTCGAGTCCTATGACGCTCATGGTTGCTCCTCCTCTTGTCTCGGTGAACGCGATTGTGCCGCACGGTGACGCACGGGCGATAATCCGCTCATGCACCTGCTCGACGACAAGGAGATGGCGCGCTTCCTGCGCGACGGTTTCGTGGTTCTCGACCCGGACGGACTGGGAGACGATTTTCACGCGGGGATGTACGACGCCGCCTGCCGGGTACACGACGAAGCCCGCGCAATCGGCGGCGATTCCAACCACCTGCAGGTCATCGGCGACAACCTGCGGGCACGCATTCCCGACCTTGATCGATTGCTGTTGGACCCGACGGTTCATGGCGCACTTGCCAGCGTGCTGGGCGAGGACTACATCCTGCATCCGCACCATTTCGTCCACGAGTCGAGCGCCTACGACCAGGGCTTCCACCAGGACGGCAACCTGCCGTGGAACGACCGGGCGCACTACCGCACCCACCGGCCCAACTGGGCCATGCTCTTCTACTACCCGCAGCGCGTGACGGACGACAACGGCCCCACGGAGGTCCTGCCCGGTACCCAGTACTGGACCACGAACTTCGAGCGGGCGGACGGCACGTGGCACCGCGGCGATGCGGTGGACAAGAAGGTCCGCCAGGAAGCACTCCGGAACGGTGACGTCGCGGTGCGCGACGCCTACATCGACGGGGTGGTGGCCTCCTTGGGGATCGGCGGCATCGTGCGACAGCGGATTCATGTGCCGCGCGGCGGCGTGGTCCTCGCGCACTACGACCTGATGCATCGTGGAACCCGGATGGCGCCGACGTTCGATGGGCGTCGGTTCATGTACAAGTTCTACTACCTGCGCTGCCGGGATCCCGACCGACCTTCCTGGCGCAACCAAGCCGAAGCGCCGCCTCACACGCCTGGACACATGTGCCTGAACGGCGTTGTCGAGCGGATATGGTATTGGCTGCGTGGCGACGCCGACAGGCGACCCGCCGTCGAGTTCACGGATCAGGTCGCCCGCGTCGCATCCGCCGGCGCGGAGGACGAACGCATCCGCCTGGCGTACGAAATCGGCTGGCTTGCCCGGGACGACGCCGGCGTCGCGGGGGAACTCGCGAAGCTGCTGAACGCCGAGGACGAGGCGTTACGCCGATCAATGGTCTACGCCGCCGGGATTGCGGGATCAGCTGTCGAAGCCGGTGTGCTTGGCACCCTGGACAGCACCGACGCGCGCATAAGGCGCGTCGCCGCCAGCGCCGCTGGAGAAGCACGGCTCACGAGCCCTGTCGCCATCGAGGCGCTGTTCCGATGCCTGGAAGACGACGCCGACGACCTGGTGCGTTCCAATGCGGCCTACGCGTTGGGGAACATCGCCCGCGTACCCGGCGCAAACGTCTCGGCAAAGCGCCTGCTTGCGCGCTTGGATCCCGCCGTGGAGCCGGACAACACCGGCAACGGCGGCATGTCCCGTTCCACCGTTCGTGTCAGCGTCGCCTATGCCCTGTGCAACATGGCACTCGACGACGACGATCTGGCGAGCCTGGCTTCTGCGGGCCTGGCCGACCACGACCGCTACGTGCGGGGTCTCGCCGCAGCCGTCCTCGAGCGACATGCGCGAGTCCGCGCTGTGCCTTGGCTACGAACCTTCGTCGAGCACCTGGCGCGAGCGCGGTTCAATGATCGCCCGCCGCGCCCGCTTCCTGGTTAGCGCGGCGTGCTCACCAGCGTACGCAATCCCCGCGTCAAGGACGTCGTCAAGCTTCGCAACCGGCGACATCGCGACCGGGAGCGTCGGTTCGTCGTCGAGGGGACGCGCGAACTGTCGTGTGCGGCGGACTCGGGCTTGGCGATGGCCACGCTCTACTACTGCGAGGAATTGCTCGGTGACCGCGGACGAAGCGTGGTGGAGCGCATCGCAGCGACGGCGGCCGACTGCCAACCGACGAGTCGCGCGGTGTTCGAGAAAATGTCCTACCGGCACAGGCCGGACGGCGTGCTCGGCGTGGGCCCGATGCCCGACCTCGAACTTGGGCGGCTTCCCGAGACGGACGACGGCCTGTGGCTGGTTGCCGCCGGCATCGAGAAACCCGGCAACCTCGGGGCGATGCTGCGCACGGCGGATGCCGCCGGCGTGGCCGGCATGGTGGTCGCCGATCCCACGACGGATGTGTTCAACCCGAACGTCGTTCGGGCCAGCATGGGCACGTTGTTCAGCGTGCCGCTCGCGGCGGGAAGCGCGAGCGATGTGCGGCATTGGCTTGATGCGCGGCGAATCCGCATCGTCGCTGCGCAGCCGGATGCGGTTGTCGGGTACACCGAGGCGGACCTACGCGGCGCAGTGGCGATTGTGGTCGGCAGCGAACACTTAGGCCTCGGTGCCGGATGGTCGGCACCAGGCGGCGAAGCCGTGCGAATACCGATGTCGGGTCGGGCAGACTCGATCAACGCCGCGATGGCGGCGACCGTTCTACTATTCGAAGCCCGACGCCAGAGGCACACCCCGTAGGACAGGGGACGGGCTTGCCCCGGGCTTGTCCCGTCCCGTTGTTGGGGAAGCCGAACCGACGTTCTTACACGTAAACGGGCGAGGGCGCGCCCTTCGGGCGCGATAGCCGCCCCTACGCGGTGGCGTAGGGCTCGTCCATGGGAACGAATTCGGTCTCGAGCAGGGCCGCTTCGGTCCAAACCCGCATGGCGCGTGTGCCCAATAGCGCGTCTGGGTAGCTCCTGGCCTCGTGGTCGAGTGTCACCGCGTACGTCAAGAAGCGCGATGCGACCGGCGTGTAGAAGGCGTCGACTGCGCAGAAATCGCCGAACAGGAACGGTCCGCGGGCGCCGAAGGCGGCTCGGGCGTTGCGCCAGTGCGAGCACAGCCGCTTGACCTCCGCCGCGACTTCGCGCGACATGCCCTTGCCCGGATGAGAACTGCGGATATTCATGGGCATCGCTGCGCGCAGGTGCGGGTAGCCGGCGTGAAAGTCGGCGACCAGGGACCGGGCGTGTGCCCGCGCCCGGGCATCGCGGGGCCAGACGCCGGCTTCGGGAAACAGCTCGTGCAGACGTTCAAGTATCGCCACGGTGTCGAAGGTGGCGAAGCCCGAACCGGGTTTACCCTCCCAAAGCACAGGCACCAACCCCGTCGGGGAGAGTGCGTCGATGTTCTTAGCCCAATCCTCGGAGTCGAACTTGAGCATTCGCTCGCCGAACGGAATACCGAGTTCCATCATCGTCAACCAGGGTCGCGCAGACCAGGACGAGTAGTTCTTGTTGCCAATGACGAGGGTTAGGGGAGGGACCGTTTGCTGCATACCGGGAACGTTAGCACGTCCCGTCCGCCCGCCTGTCCGATCAGGAGCCATGCCGCTACACTAGCCGCCCATCATGATGTTTGGAGTACGAGTTCGATGAGGAACGGACTACTGATCGCCAGCGTGCTTCTGCTCGCACCGGGCTTGGCTGTTTTCGCCGGGGAGAAAGCCGGTGTGATCGAGAAGCTCGCGGCGCTCGAGGGCGACTGGATGCTGCTGGACGAAGACGGTCGCGAAACGGATGTTGTGGGATCCACGTTCCGATTGACGGCCGGCGGTTCGGCGGTTGTGGAGACCATGTTTCCGAACAGTTCCGATGGCCACGAAATGGTCAACATGTACCACGCCGACGGCGACCGGGTCTTGATGACGCACTACTGCGCGGCAGGCAACCAACCGCGTCTCGTGGTCGAAACCACGGACGACGACAACCGCCTTGAATTGCGCTTCGAGAGCATCACCAACCTCGCGTCGCCGAAGTCGGCGTACATGAGCCAGGCCGTTTACGTCTTCGACGGCGATGATCGTCTAACCACCACGTGGCGAAGCATGGTGGACGGCGAACTCACCGAAGAGAAGACCACGATCGACCTGAAGCGACGTAAGTAGTCGAATCCGCCTACGCCGGGCCACTGTGTCCGGGGCCGTACGTGCAGCTGACTCGGAGCAGGTGTTCTGATCGGCGACGCGTCAAGGTCATCGTGCGAAGCGGCCGATCGCTATTCCGCGCGCGCCGGTAGTGGTGTGGCGCGACCGGGCGACCGTAGAATGCGCTCCCGAAATCGCCTTCTCGAGTCGGGGAGCCGCCAATGAGTACCAGTCAACCGCAGCCGGCCCACGGGATTATCCGGCCCCTGCGCAGCGTCATCCTGTTGCGGCACGGCCAGCACAACACGGCCGCGCCCAATCAACTCGGCGGCCTCACCGAGTTGGGTAAGAAGCAGGCCGCGGCCACTGCTGAGCGGCTGCGTGACGAGTCCATCGACCGCATCGTGACGAGCGAGTACCGCCGCGCGCGCCAGACCGCCGACGAGGTCGCCCGGCACCACCCGTCGATCACCATCGAGACGGACGCGGACATCTGCGAATGCGTACCGTCGGTTCCGCCCGGCCAGGAAGTGTTCTACCCGGAGGGCGTGAAGGCTTCGCAGACCGCGGAGTGCCGGGAGCACCTCGACCGGGCCTATTCCCGCTACTTCGAGTCCGACAACGAGGGCACGACGCTCTTGGTCTGCCACGGCAATGTCATCCGCTACCTGCTATGCCGCGTGCTCGCCGTTCGTCTCGACGCCTGGGCCCGGTTCGACATCCACAACTGCGGCATCTGCCGCGTCTCTTCGAAGACGTACCTAGGCACCCAGGTCACGGGCCTCAACGACGTCGGACACCTGCCGCCGTCGCTACTGACCTACGGGTAGGCCTGATGCGTGGCGCCGTGCAGCTCGGCAGCCTTCAGCAAGGCAACGTACGTGGTATTCACAGCAGGGCAGTTCAGGGACGTATGGCAGCAGCGAGGAGGCGAGCGGAACACGCTGTTCTCCTTTCGGAGTTCGTACCGCTACAACACCGAGGTCAGAGTTGCCGAGATCCGTTCTGTCGGGGACATCGGTCGGAACGAGGACGGTGCCTCCACGGCGATCGCGATGGACTCCAAGATGGAGAGCATGCGAGAGCTACCAACGAACCCTTCGAGCGAGTCCGGCATAAGCGAGCTCTCGGAATCCATTTCGCCCTGTTCGCAATGACCCTCGCAGGAGCTGAGCACTGGGAGGAGACCGATAGCCATCCGGCGATGGACAAGCGAATTCGCGCCGTGATTGCAGAGATGGGCCCGGAAAGGAGTCGGGAAGCGGACGCGATTGGCCACGCGGCATTTGCGGCGCTTTGGCGCATCTATCCGAATGCTCCTGGCCCGTTCAAGCGTCATTGAGAACCATCCAGAGGATCCGTGCCCTGACTTGCGCAGCGATTGTCACCGAACGGCTTCTACACATGTGCGAGCTTGCCGCAGAACCGGCAGGATGCGTTGAAGGGCTAGACGCTCGCGCGCCGCCGCGCTACGCGGCAGCGCTTTGTCCCCAGCCCATTGCGTTGTCTAGGATCTGCCCGAACTCCGGCGTTTCCCAAGCACCCCGGAAGCGCAGCGGCGTTTTGCCCTCGGCGTCGACGTTCCGGTCCACGAAAGGCTGGGCGTTGGTGGCCGGCGAGTGGCAGTGGCCCAACGCGACGTACGCCACCGCGCCGTCGCCGACTTGGCGTTCGAGGCCGAGCACGCGTGTCTTGCCGTCGGCGCCGACGGACGTGTCCTCGTCGTAGACGAAGCCGAATCCTTCTGGCGACGGATCCTCGGCCAGTTCGGTGGTGAGCAGAACCCGGCTCTCGCCCACCGGTTCGATTAGATAAAGCTCGTCGGTGACGGCGAAGGTCTGGGGCAGGCCGTTCACAAGCGGATGGTCGTTGGCCTCGACCGCGACATCGAAACGGCGCACCGGCGGATGGTTTAGGAAGAACGCACCGAGCAGGTCGTGGTGGGCGAGCCGGACCATCTTCCGGCGTCGGCTGCCGTCGACCCTTTTGGCCCGACCGCCGCTGGTGCCGTGCAGCGCGAACCACCTGCCGCCTTCGGCGAGCCAATCGTCGACGATCCGGCTCTGCTCGTCGTCGGGATAGGGGCCGGCGACGTAGGTGACCAGGAAATCGACACCGGCAAGGCGGGGACCGATGTCGGTGAAGTCGTTGGCGACGGTGGTCTGGTAGCCGCTCGCGTACAGCCGGCGAAGGAGTTCGATGCGTGCATAGTCCATGTCGTGGCCGGCCGTCGATCCGACCGGGTAGCCGCCGGTGATGAGATGCGCTCGATTGGGCATGTCGTCCTCCCCTATTAGGTCCATCGATTCTACTGTGCGCCGGTCGCGTGCGTCATCGCGGTTATGATTGCACCCTTTGCTCGCAAGCCTCGGGAGGGCGTTGGATGAAAGTGATTACGGGCGTTGGCGGCTGGCCGGCGGCGGTACCGGCGCAAGCCCGCGCGGCGGAGGCCGCAGGCTTCGACTGCATCACCTGCGGCGAGTTGTCCCACGACTCCATGCTCACCATGACCGTGGCTGCGATGGCGACCGAGCGCATCGGCCTGCAGACTTCCGTGACGATCGCGTTTCCGCGCAGCCCGATGGTACTGGCCATGGAGGCGTGGGATCTGCAGCACCTTTCCGGGGGACGGTTCTGCCTGGGTCTGGGCAGCCAGGTGAAGGGCCACAACGAACGACGTTTCGGCGGCACGTGGTCGCCGCCGGCACCGCGGATGCGCGAGTACATCCGCATGATGCACGCCGTCTGGGACACTTGGCAGGACGGCAAGCCCGCGCAGTTTCTCGGCAAGCAGTACACCTACACCCTGATGACGCCCAACTTCAATCCGGGCCCGATCGAACATCCGCGGCCCAAGGTCGGGCTCGCCATGGTCGGGCCGGGCATGGCGCGCACGGCGGGGGAAGTGGCCGACGTGATCATGCCTCACGGCGGCATCATGTCGGACAGGTACATGCGCGAGGTGCTGCTTCCGGCCATCAGGACGGGTCTGGAACGAAGCGGCCGAACGTGGTCCGATCTCGAGATCGCCGAGAGCGGCTACCTGATCCTCGGCGACAGCGACAGCGAGATCGAACAGAAGGCGCTCGGCATGCGCCGTGCGCTGTCGTTCTACGGCTCCACCCGGACGTACCACAAGGTGTTGGCGCTGCACGGACTCGAGGAGTTGGGCCTCAAACTCCATGCGCTTTCGCTGCGCGGGCGTTGGGACGAGATGCGCGACACGGTCACCGTCGACGACATCTTGGCTCTAGCGCAGACGTGCACCTACGACGGTCTGCCCGGATTCCTCGCCGAACACCGGGAGTACGCGACGCGGACGGGGCTAGGGCTGCCGAGGTCCACGCCGGAGCAGCAGGAACGCTTTCGAGACGTCATGGGGCATGTGCAGGCCTTGGAGAACCCAGGGGTTCCCCGCGGCCTGGAGATGCCTGTCAAGACAAGCTGAGTAACCGCCATGGCATACGATCCCAACAACATCTTCGCGAAGATCCTGCGCGGCGAGGCGGACGCCCACGTGGTGCTGGACGAAGAGCACTGCCTCGGCTTCATGGACCTGATGCCGCAAAGCCCGGGGCACACGCTGATCATTCCGCGCGAGCCCGCAGAGAACATCTTCGATTTGAGTAGCGAGGGACTCGGCCAATTGATCTCAACGACCCAACGCGTTGCCCGGGCTGTGAAAGCTGCCTTCAACCCCCCGGGGATGATGATCGTTCAACTCAACGGCGCGGACGCCGGCCAGACCGTGTTTCACATCCATTTCCACGTCATTCCGCGCTACGAAGGGGAGGGATTGACGCTGCACGCCCGCTCGGTGGCGTCGCCAGCGGAGCTCCGCGAGCACGCGGCGCGGATCAGGGCCGAGTTGGAATCTACGCCTTGACTCCGGTCATCGGATGAGGCGAACCGACACGTCGAGACCGAGTTCAGCCCAGGCCCTGTCAGCAGTCACGACCGGAACGTTCTCCCGCACGCCCAAGGCAAGACAGGCGCGGTCCCCCAGCGAAAGTGCCTTGTCTCGGGGTTTGCGCGCGCAGCAAGCCCGCTTCAAGCGCCAAGCCCTCGTCGAACGGACGGATGGCGAGCCCGAGGTCCTGCAGCCAACGGCGTGCTTGGTCGGGGCTCGCGCCTTGGTCGATGTAACGGGTGACGACCTCGGCGGCATTCACCGCAGACACGATCCCCTCGGCCAGCGACTCGGCG